>CAZKYZ010000267.1:0-5569 GCA_964557055.1 uncultured Desulfobacterales bacterium | reverse complement strand
TAAACAATCATCCGTTTTTGGATGGCACTTGAAGATTCCCTCTATTCCCTGTATATAAGCTCTTCGATCCTATCCGGAAAGGAATTAAAATGGACCGCAGAAACCTGATCGGCGGTGGCAAACCTGCGCTTTGCCTTGAAAGTGCCGCCCGGTGTATCGTGAAAACCCAACGAGCCGACGGTGAGATCCCCTGGTTTGCCGGCGATAAAACCGACCCTTGGGATCATGTCGAAGCAGCTATGGGACTCAGTGTCGCCGGTTTCTATGCCGAAGCCCGCAAAGCCTTTACCTGGCTTGCCGGCCGGCAGCTTGCCGACGGCAGCTGGTATGCCGCCTATCGCAACGGAGAGCCAGACGACTATACCAAAGAAGCCAATATGACGGCTTATGTGGCAACCGGAATGTTCCACTACTATCTGATTACAGAGGATGTGGATTTTCTACGAAAAATGTGGAAAACCATCCACCAAGCCATATCCTTCACCCTCAGCCTTTGTGCTGAGAACGGTACCATCTACTGGGCCAAAAGCCCTGAAGGCATGGTTGATCAAACGGCTCTTTTAACCGGTTCCAGTTCTATCTTTATGAGTTTAAAATGTGCCCTGGCCATCGCCGAAACACTCGGATATCACTTGCCTGCCTGGAAAACCGCGACGCAGCGCCTCGGTGATGCCATCCGGTATAAGCCGCACTGTTTTGATGCGACCAAATCCCGATTTTCCATGGACTGGTTTTATCCGGTTCTTTGCGGCGCTATTTCCGGGAAAATAGCCCGGCAAAGAATAGACAATCTTTGGAACAAATTCGTTATCGACCAGCATGGCGCCCTTTGTGTCTGTGACGAACCCTGGATCACGATTGCCGAAACATGCGAACTCTGCCTGGCCCTGGATGCCGTTGGACAAACCGGTATGGCCCGAAATGTATTTGCATGGATCGACGCCAGACGATACCCTGACGGTTCCTTCTGGTGTGGATATACCTGGACGGACGGCGTTATATGGCCGGAGCACAAATACACCTGGACAAACGGCGTGGCTCTCATGGCCGCCGACGCTCTGTATGGTTTAACGCCTGCAGCCAGACTCTTTCATCATTCATCATGGGACATTTCCGGCCGATGGATAGCCGATGAACCGATACGCGAATTTACCGACACCCTGCCGCCGGCTGCTAAATTTGCTACCCATGGATAATCAGGGGGTGCATTGCAGAAAGATTACCGACCCTATATTGTAAAACGATTTTTCCGCCGATTTCAGAAGTTCTACACCAATCATTTCCTGCGCCCGGGTTTTGCCTCCCTGGGAAAGGGGCATATGTTTATGCGACCCTGGCATGTGAAACTTTTTGGCGCTCCCATCAGCATTGGTGACTACGCAACGGTTATCGGCGCTCCGGATGGATATGTTCATCTGAGCGTATGGCCCGAAGAGGAAAACAGGGGGGAAATAGAAATTGGGGATTACTGCCTGATCTGCCCGGGTGTCCGAATCAGTTCCGCCGCCGCGATTACAATCGCGGACAACTGCATGCTGGCCAATGGCGTATATGTAACGGACTCTGACTGGCATGATATTTACAACCGCACCACCATGGGTAAAAATCGCCCCATCCATATTCATGAAAATGCCTGGATTGGTGATAGCGCTATCGTCTGTAAAGGGGTTACCATCGGCAAAAACAGTATCGTGGGCGCCGGAGCCGTGGTGGTAAACGATGTCCCTTCCAACACAATCGTTGCCGGAAACCCCGCAAAAGTCGTAAAGGCGCTTGACCCTAAGGAAAAAATTACGACGCGGAAATATTTATACGCCAACCCGAAGCGTCTTTCCAAGGAGTTCGAGCTGATCGATCGCGAGCGCTTGAAAGGGAATACGTTAAGCGGCTGGCTACGGCACTTGGCTTTCCCCGGAAAGTAGATCGATTTCCCCGAAGATAAGTCAGGGATCAACCGGGTCAAGCCTTACTCCGCTTCCCCGGCGGATTCTCTGGGTCAGGCCAGTATTTACGAAAGCTAAAAAAGAGAATCCCCCCCGCCAGAGCGGTTCCTCCGGACAGCATGAACACATTCGCGGCCCCCAGTGTATCGTAAAACCATCCGCTTACATACATGCCGACCATCAATCCCAAACCGTAGGTTACCGCATTGTTCAGAGCCTGTCCGACTGTTTTGGCGTCATCCGGAGCAAGGGAATCCATGTACAGCAGGCTGGCAATATGAAAGGCACCATAAGTAGCGGCATGCAATATCTGTGTTCCGATTATCATCAGTGGCGACACCGATATTGAAAGAAGGCTCCATCTTATAAAGGCGATAAAAAAAGTGCTCGTCAAAACAATCTGCACGGAAAAACGTCCAAACAATCTGCCGGAACAGATCATCACCAGGATCTCCGCAGCGGTCGCCACCGCCCAGGCAACACCGATAAACAGGTTGCCGTATCCCAGTTGGGCAAGATATATCGAAAAAAACCCATAATAGGCACCATGGCTTGCCAGCATCAGAAAAGCGCATGTTAAAAACAGAAAAACTTCCCAATGCAGGTATTTTCGCAGCGACGACACAAATACCGGTTTTACATCTGTGGTGCCAATAGGCAGAAAGGCTGCGGACATTGATTGCAGGACGCCGCCTGCCAGGACCAAAAATATAATTATATTCAGGCTCCATATATCCACCAATTTCCCGATTACCAGTGTCACTCCGATAAAACTTGCCGAGCCCCAGTACCGAATCCGCCCGTATTCAGTTTTTTTAGGTCCCAGCACATCCAATGTAAACGCTTCCAGAAAAGAGATAATAGGCGCATAAAAAACACCGTATACGGCCGACAGAATAAGAATCGGTGTATATTCTTTGGTAAACAGGAAGCCAACCCAGGCAAGTGTGGCCGCAATGTTGCACATTATGTAGATGGGTCTTCTGGCGGAATAGCGATCTGCCAGGAAACCCCAGAAGACCGGAAGCAGGATGAGAACCACCGATCGAACAGCGGATATGGCACCGATCTGGTAGGAAGAAAACCCGAGATGATGGCAATAGAGATTGAAGTAGGGCAGGATAATCCCCATCACCCCGAAATAAAGGAAATACTGGGATTTTAGAATACGCTTCGGCAGCATGCGCCGCGTCAGATCTTTTTCAGACAGGAGGAAACCTCGTTGAAGTTACCAGGAGATGTTACCAGCAGGTGATCGCCAATCTTACGTCCATCCAGGTATTCATTCAGGAAAAAATCACTGCCGTCAATTTTAATAATCTTTCCACCGGCGGCTTCGATAATCACCCTTGCGGCAGCAAGCCCCAGGAAGGATTCATTTGAAATAATGGCGGCGTCCGCCCTGCCCATGGCAATATAACATACATGTGCCGTTGCACAGCCCAGATCACGGAGTTTGCCTGGAAAACCGGTCTTGTACTGCTGATGAAACCTGGAGTAGGTGAACAGCAGGCTTTCGTCGTCTATCGTATTTCGAGAAGAAATGGCGATCTTTTTTTCCCCCCGATAGGCTGAAAAACCTGCCCGGGCATGAAAGAAATCATTTGTCGCGGGCATGAAAAACATACCGAAAATCGGCCAGAAGTTCTCCAGCAGCGCCACTGACATTCCCCAGACAGGAATTCCTGTTTGGAAATTATCAGCACCATCTATGGGATCAAAAACCCACAGATACCGGTTTTCCTCGTGAGAATAGGATGTATCGTCCTGGTTGTTCCGAAAGATCTGCTGCTCCGGATAGGTTGCCTCCAGCTGGTTGGCAAAAAATGCGTTTAGTTTCAATTCTGCCCTTGTAAGCAGGTCTTCGTCGAATCTGACATCCGATCGGCCTTTTCCGTAATAATCCATGGCGATGCTGCCGGCTTGCCGCATCAGATTTTGCGCAAACGCTTGCAATTCGTCTATGTCATAATCCTTATCCTGCGCCATCTAACCCCCTATTTTCTGAATGATTGCCTTGGCGGGAATGATCCCTGTGGCACTAGCCGACACGATGTTTCCCGCCACGCCCGGCCCGTCACCCGCCACGTACATACCCTCAATGTTGGTCTCCAAATCTCCTGTCGTCTCGATCTGCGTAGCAAAAAACTTTATTTCCGGAGCATACAGCAGTGTTTCATCGTTGGCCACTCCCGGAACCACACAATTTAATTTTTCAAGGCCTTCGATCAGGTTGCTCAGGATCCTTTCGGGAAGCGCCATGGCAATGTCCCCGCAGATGACGTTCTGCAGGGTCGGTTCGATATATCCTTTCTGCACTCGATTCCAGGTACTGCGCCGCCCCCGCTTTAAATCACCAAATCGCTGCAGTATCGGTTTCCCGCCGCCGATCAGGGTTGCCAGCATTCCGATGGCTTCGCCATATGCCTGATTGTCGGTCACGGGCTCCGTTAAAACCACCTTGGAAAGAAAGGCGAAATTGGTGTTTTTTGATTTTCTGTGCTGGTAGGCGTGGCCATTGACACAAACGAAATCCTTGTAATTTTCCAAGGAAACAAAACCTCCCAGATTGGTACAGAAAGTGCGGGTTTGATCGTCATATTTTTGCGTTTGGACAAAAAATGTCGGGTCATAAATGATGCCGCAAAGATCCTTCATTATGTCGTTATGGACTTCTACGCGGACCCCCACCTCAATTCCCCGCTGCGTCAGGCCCAGTCTGTATTTTTGAGCCAGCGCTCCGATCCAATTTGCCCCGACCCTACCGGGAGCCATAATAACGTTGTCGGCAAAATAAGTTGTCTCCTTACAAACAACCCCTTTAATTTTATTCCCTTCCACCAGTACGTCGGTTACCTCTTCACCGGTATGGATTGAAACCCCCATTTTCTCGATGTAGGACGACATATTCATGATGTGACCCGGTAAACAATCACTGCCCAGGTGTTTCTGACGGATGATGAGAAGATCGATACCATATCGCTTGGCTTGTTTGCGGATATTTCGCGCAGCTTTCATATCGGTGGGATAGACCGGACCGTCCATGCCGAATTTATTAAAAATCAGCTCGGTATCATCGATCAGGGCCTGGGCTTCCTGTTGCGGCATAAACTGGGTGAGATCTGTCTTTCCCAGCTTGGGTATATAATTCAGTTTGCCATCGGAAAAAAGGCCTGCCCCGCCGATACCGCAGAGGATATTACATGGTTTGCATTTGATGCATTCCCGTCGGTCACTGATCGGGCATTTACGTTCTTGAACGGCTTTTCCTTTTTCAATAAGAAGAATGCGCAAATCTGCCTTTTCGGCCAGATAATACGCCGCAAACAGACCCGCTGGCCCGCCGCCGACAATAATGACATCAAACGAATTTTTCTGGTTTTTTTTCACATCCTGATCTTTCACGCTTGTAACAATCGCACGGCAATATGCGTTACAGCAGGATTATAGTCAATACCAGGCAGAAAAGCAATAAACCCAAGTTGATGCATCCGTTCATTGTTATTTTAGCGGGTATGCCAACAACCAGCAATCCTGGCACATCTGTTGCATTATTTTGGCAGTGCTGAACATGCAAACGACCGATTACCCGACGCAATGGTTATCTTTATCATAAACGGGAGGCA
>CAZKYZ010000266.1:888-5594 GCA_964557055.1 uncultured Desulfobacterales bacterium | reverse complement strand
ATGTTTGAAATCACTGGATCCCGGCCTCCGCCGGGATGACAGAAAAGAGAGAAATTCGACTTTTTACGGGTTCATCAAAATTAGCCTGAAAATACAAAGGAGGAATAATATGGCCAGCAAGGTTTATTTCATCGATCTGAAAGCAACTTTCCAGGAAAACATGCCCGCCAAAATCGGGAAACTGATGACGGCGGCAGGGATTGCCGATACGGTTTCCAAAAGAGACCTGACCGCCGTAAAAATTCATTTCGGTGAAAAAGGCAACACGGCTTTTATCCGGCCGGTCTATGTGCGAACAATTATTGAATCGATCCGCAAAGCGGGCGGATCCCCCTTCCTCACCGATGCCAACACCCTGTATGCCGGCACCCGGGGGAATTCCGCCAGCCATATCATCACTGCCATCCAGAACGGCTTTGCCTATTCGGTGGTGGAGGCGCCGATTATTATTGCCGACGGCCTGCGGGGGAAAAGTGACACCGCCGTTAGCGTGGATCGCAAGCACTTTGACCAGGTGCATATCGGCACCGAAATCGCGGAAGCGGATGCCCTGATTTCCGTTGCGCACTTCAAGGGCCACGAACTCACCGGCTTCGGCGGCGCTTTGAAAAACATCGGCATGGGCTGTGCCTCCCGCAAGGGAAAACTGGCCCAGCATTCCGGGGTGGGACCAAAAATCAAGAAAAAGAACTGCATCGCCTGCGGCGACTGCGTGGCCCACTGCTCCCAGAAAGCCATTTCTTTTGTGGACCAGAAAGCCCAGATCGACCCGGAAAAGTGTATCGGCTGCGGGGAATGCATCCTGATCTGCCCCAACGACGCGGTACAGATCCAGTGGGACCAGTACGGAACCGTTTTTCTGGAAAAAATGGTCGAATACGCGGAAGGGGTGCTGAAAACCGCCGCCGGAAAACTGCTCTGCCTCAACTTTATCATCAACGTCACCCCGGCCTGCGACTGCTATCCATTCAGCGACCGGCCCATCGTCCGGGATATCGGCATCGTCGCCTCCACGGACCCCGTGGCCATCGACCAGGCCAGTGTCGATCTCGTCAACCGTGAGCCTGCCATTGCGGACTGCTGCCTGACCACGAACACGGAGCCCGGCGCGGACAAATTCAAGGGCGTCTACCCCAAGGCGGACTGGGAAGTCCAGCTGGACTATGCCCAGGAGCTGGGGCTGGGCAACCGGGAGTATGAACTGGTGAAGCTATAGAAGAGGGGGCCAAGGGTCCAGGGGGCCAAGGGTCCAGGGGGCCAAGGGTCCAGGGGGCCAAGGGTCCGAGGGGTCAGGGGTTCAAGGGTACAATAAAAGAGCTGGGGGCCAGGAGCTATGAACCATGAGCCGGCATTACCCTCATAGGGGGATGCTGTTTCCGTAATGGTGAACCTTATCGTTGCATAAAAAGCATGACGAAGAGAGATAAAATGGCTGAAAATATAGTAAAAAACAGAACAATCGCAACCTTGCCAGGGCTTTACCGCCGATTAGGATAAGGATCTTGTCCGTTTTACGCCATGTTTTTTACCCTTCGGGAAAGCCGGAGAACTCCAGATCCTTTGTTGCCGAGGAATCGCAGTACACCACCTATTAAAAAAACGTGGTGCACAAGGAATGGTATAAGTGGTTGTAGACAAAAACGTTCAAAGGGCGGAACGCTTTTGTACAACCGCTTTAAGACAAATACGGCTTCAACCACGGCGCCGCGGCTCTGAAGCTCTCCGGCTTTTGCATCGTTAAGGTGAACTGCTTTTTGGTCTTGCTTTTCTTTGCGTCCCTGCGCCTCCGCGGGATAAAATTGCTATTTATTGGCAGCACTTCAGGCTACTGGCTTATGGTTCATAGCTCTTAGCGCTTTGCCCCATGCCCCATGCTCTATGCTCTTCGCGCTTTGCGCTTTGCGCTTTGCTCTATGCCCCATGCCCTCACTGCCCTTCCTGCTTTCGGGCCTTTCTCCCGATGGCTTCCAGCACATACGGGAACACCGTGTCGGCCACCACCTTGTACCCGTCGGCATTGGGGTGGATGTTGTCGTTCTGGTTAAGTTCGTGGTTGCCGACCACCCCTTCCAGAAAAAAAGGGATCAGGATGACGCCTTCCTCGGCGGCCACCTGCTGGTAGAGCGTGTCGAATCCGTTGATGTATTGCACGCCGAGGTTGCGCACCATTTTCATCCCCCCCAGGACGACCACTGTTCCGTTTTCCGTAAAGCGGCGCACCATTTTGCGGATATTCTCCCGGATCAGTTCCGGATCCACACCCCGAAAACCGTCGTTGGCGCCGGTTTCCAGAATGACGATGTCCGGTGCAAGGGTCAGCACCCATTCCATCCGGGACAGCGCCCCGCTGGAAGTTTCTCCGCTGATGCCGGCGTTGATCACCCGGTAATCTTGTCCGGCCTCTTGCAGTTTCCTTTCCAGCACAGCCGGGTAGGCCTGCTCCTCCGGCACCCGCAGGCCCTCCGTAAGACTGTTCCCCATGGCTACAATAACACCCGCCTGCGGCCGGGACGCGGGGCCCGTTTTGCGGGCCTCCGGCTGGTCGGGGTCGGAACAGGCGGCCGCGGCAACAACCACAAAAACAATCAGGATCGCCAAACGCAAGATGGCTTGTATCCGGTAAACGATTCGGTTGGCCCTATTCATCGGCTTGCTCCCGTAGGAAAATAACCGGCTTTTTCCCCAGCACAGACGCGGAAGCCATCAGGCCTGTCACGGTTACCAGTACAGCACCCAGCACCGGCAATAAAATGCTGATCTTCCATTGGGGATCGTAATCCAATTCGTATATCCGTGTGGTAAGCAGCCATGCGGCTGTTTGTGAAATGGCCAGGGCCATGAAGCCGCTCACCAATCCGATCAGGATATTCTCAACGGCAAAAACACGCAAAACAAAACCCTTTCGGGCGCCCAGCACCCGATAATACACGGCTTCACGGATCCGGGCGAATCGGGTGGCCAGAGCCGCGCTGATAATGATCAAGATTCCTGCCGCAATGCTGATGCCGGCAAAGAACCGCACCACACCGGACAGTCGTTTCATGACCTTACCGAAAATCCGGAGCGTTCCGGAAACATCGATGGCGCTGACATTGGGAAACTTGGAAACCATCCGGCTCTGGATGCTGTTGATATTTTCTTCCGGCACCCGCAGGGCTGTAAAAATCGTTTGAGGCGCTTTTTCAAGAGCCTCCCGGGGAAATACGAAGTAGAAAAACGGACTCAGGCTGCCCTTGTCCCGGGTGCGTATACTGGCAATCACGGCTTCCAGGGGAACACCCTGTATATTGAAAAGAAGCCGATCCCCAATTTCCATGTCGCGCATGCCCACAACCGTTTCCAGAACGGATACCTGCAGGCTGCCTAGGGTCGGATCAAACAGGCTGCCGCCTTCGATAATGCGCTCGTCATCCAACAGGTGATCCCGGTAGGTCAGGTTAAAGGTTCGCGCCAGGTTGTCTCCCCTCTTTTTTTTGCTCTCCCTGGAACGATCGATCCGCTCCCCGCCGACAGACACCAGGCGGGCCCGGATGAGGGGATAAAAAGTGGGGGCAGTGCCGAGCTCATGGGAAAATGCCGTTGCCTGGTCCGGCTGAATGTCGAGAAAAAAAATATTGGGAGCATCCTCCGGAAAGGAGCGCATGAAGGCTCTGTCCAGATTCTGCTCCACCAGGTAGATGCTGAAAATAATCGACAGGGCGGCCGACAGGGTTACCACAATCGAATTGGAGGCGTTCCCCGGACGAAACAATCCTTTTATCGCCAACCGCAACACCAGGCGGCCTTCGGCAGGGGCCGCCTTTTTCAACAGATACAGCGCCCCAAGGCTGCCCAGCCAGATGAGCACGAGAAATCCCATGACGCCACCGATAAAGTACAACCCGATGCCGATATCACCGATATGCCTGAAAACGATATACCCGAAAAATAGCAGCAGTAAAACGACGGTAACCAGATAGGCTGATTTGCGGGAAGCGGAGGAAGCATCCTTTCTCAGGATCACCGCCGGTTTAACGGCCCGCAGTCCCTGCAGGGGCAGATAAGTGAAAATGACCACCACCAGAACACCGAGTACAATTCCTTCCGTCACGGTATTCCAGGAAACCAGCAATCGGAGTTCTTCCGGCAGCAGATTGCCGAACAGGAGCGCGATGACCCCCTGGAGATAGAGTCCCGCGGTGATCCCGGCCGATATCCCCAGCAGCCCCAGGATCACGATGATGATATGGAAGTTGATGGAGATGGTTTTGCCGCCGGCGCCCAGGGTTTTCATGATGGCCACCGTATCCCGGTTTTCCCGCAGAACGGCGGAAAGGCTGCTCTGGATGCCGACACCGGCCAGCATGAGGATAAAAATCGCAATCAGATTGAGGAAAAAGGTGAAGTTGTCAAAAAACCGTTTCACCCGCGAACCGGCCGTACGGAAGGTCTCCACCGATTCCCGGTTCGGATCAGCCGCCGCCTGCAGCCGGCGGCTGACCGCATTCAGGTCGGTATCCTCCGAAAAGCGCAGCAGGAAAACATAACGGACCCGGCTTCCGGTTGCAACAAGGTGCAGCCGTTCCAAATCGCCGCCTGCGACAAGGACCCGGGGCCCGAAAGAAAAGAACTGAACAGGCCGGTCGGGTTCTGATTCGATGACATCCGCAATGGAAAGGGTTGCCTCGCCGATTTCGTTTGGCTTGTCCGCCCATGCGTCTGCCGCA
>CAZKYZ010000266.1:0-878 GCA_964557055.1 uncultured Desulfobacterales bacterium | reverse complement strand
CGATTTGCAGGTTATCCCCCACGGAAAGGGCCAGCCGGTCCAGAACGGCCGGATCCACAACCACCCTTCCGGGTAAAAGCGTTTCCCCGAGCATTTTGCCGGAAAGCAGCCCGACTTCGCCATACAGGGGGTAACGCCGGTCCACCACCTTGAGGTCACACAGCAGGCTGCGCTCCCCGGATTCGGTCCGGACGACCGAGTATAAACCATAAACCCTTACGGCTGTTGCTTTTCCATCCGATATCTCCGCGGATACCGCCTTTTCGAGCGCGGCCGAAAAGGGGTCCCACGATTCCAGGATGATATCCCCGCCGTGGAGTGCCCGGGCATCCTTGAGGATGTGGCGGCTGACGCTTTCCGAAAAGCTGCCGATGGCCACCAGTGTCAGCATGGAAAGGGCAACACATAAAACAAACACTGCCGACTGCACCCGAAACCGGATCAGCTGCCTGAGTATGAAGCGGGTGTGAATCATGCTTTACCTTAACGTTGCCTAAACAACCTGAGTGATGCTCCTCCCGCAAAGCGGGAGGCGTCAGGTAGCCCCCTCGAAGGGGGCTACATCTCTTCGGTTCTCTCCCCATTGGGCCGCGCCGAGCATCGCAGCGACAGGGGGATCAGAACCAGATGCTGTCTGAGCAAAGCGCGGTTTGGGTTTTGGCGCGAAGCGAGTTCATCTGGTTCCCCCCTGACGCGAGAAGCGCAGGATCAAGCGGGACACGGGGCGGTTTCTTTTGCTTCGTTTTCTTTGCCGGCCAAAGAAAATGAAGATATAATATGAATACGTTATTTGTTTTCTAAACTACTAATATTCCCCACCGGACCGGTATAACCTTTTCTGGTCCTCCACCGGAGGTGGAGGGTTTAGACCAGACTAA
>CAZKYZ010000265.1:0-5598 GCA_964557055.1 uncultured Desulfobacterales bacterium | reverse complement strand
ATATCTGAAATCGCACTGGCCTTAAAATCCGGAAAACCCGTGGTGCTGATCGGCATCGAATTGGAGGGCCTTTTTGGGGAATACAGAAAATCAGGCCTGCTCCTGGAAGCAGCCACCCCGGAGGAGATTCTCCCCAAAATTCGGAAGCTGCTTGCCATGGCCCGATGATCCCGGAATAAAACCATCCGCAGCACAGGCGCTCTCATAGAGGCACAATTGAACTTCGTGGTAAATAGCCGCAAATCGTTTTGGTAGGAAAGATTTTCACATCCGGGCCAAGACCCAAAGGCATCCATTCTCCCTCTTTCACCGCCATACATGGCAATTGCTGAAAATCAGGATGAGGGAATTACTGGAATAGCCCGCCGCGAATCATGGCCTCGGCAAGCCGCATGTCTTCCGGGGTGGTAATCTTGATATTGAATCTGCTCCCCGGAGTAACGACCACGGTCCCACCGATCATTTCAACCAGGCGTGCGTCGTCCGTGGCTGCGATGTTCCCTTCGCTGGCCTTTTCATGGGCGGCCAGAAGAGATGAAAACCGGAAGGCCTGGGGCGTCTGCGCCGACCATGTATTTCTGCGGTCGATGGTCTCACGGATACGACCGTCGGCCCCTGTCTTTTTGAGGGTATCGACAACCGGAATGGCCAGGATGCAGCCATCGGCGTCGCGTACGCCGTCCAGGCAGCGGCCAATCTGTTCGCTGGTTGTAAAGGGCCGCACACCGTCTTGGATCACTACGACATCCGTTGTTTTCCCGACTGCCCGGAGACCGTTGAAAACGGAGTCGCGGCGCTGCTTGCCGCCCGGTATAACATGGACCTTTTCAAGACCACCAAGACCGTTTAGTAAATCCTCCCGGCAAAAATCGATGTCGGCGGTGGGCACAACCAGGCAGACGGCATTAATGCGTTCCATACGAATAAAGGTTTCCAGGCAGCGTCGGAGGACCGGTATCCCACCAAGCTTCAGGTATTGCTTGCGGGTCCCACTCCCCATTCGCAGGCCTGCTCCTGCTGATACGATAATTGCAGAAACCATTTGGAAAATTTCCGTTCCTCCGTTTTATTGGTTATCGTTCCGAAAAATATCAACGCTATCGCCGGCCTCGTGGTATTTTTTGTAGATAAATCCGGGGAGAAAGCTGTTCGATTCGTCTACCGCAGGTAGCTCAACTCATTGGGAAGCGGGATTCCCTTGCCCATGGTATCTTCTCCGTAGTTGACTCTCGCCAGGATTTTGATATCTTCAAGTGCTCTGGCATCTCCTTCAAACACCACCTCGCTGACACTCTCCTTGGCAATCTTGCCGCCAGCCCACTGAATATCAAGAACGGAACTCGCATCAAAACGGTCTGCACCGACACAAAGCTCAACCTGCCCGCCATAATGCTGCACCACCTTTGCCACCAGCAGGGATGGCCTGCTGTGAAACCCCAGCTTTACAGGAATACCGACCTTTATCAGGGCCCGTTCAATATTTTCATTCAGGATCTCATGGGCCAGCTGTTTTCCGGTGGAAAGAAAGTGGCACACGTAAAAAAGGCCGTAGTTGATGATGATATCGAGCAGTTTTTCACGATCTACCAGATCTGCCAGCCTGTCTTGCACTTTTTTATAGATGTTCTTGTAACCGGCTTCATGGAGATGGCGTTCATAGAAGTGCAGCAGCCGTCCAATCATTTGAAGGAGGTGCAGGACAATGGAAAAAAAGCTCCTCAGTTCCTTCAGTTTCCGGTTTCCAAAACGGAACCCCCCATGAATGACATACGTATCAAAGGATGATTGCAGACTGTGCACCAGCATCTCAAATTTTCGGGTTTCCACCTCGTTTATTTTTTCCGGTACGATGGATGTGAGTTCCTTGCGATCATATGGCTCGTAAAAACCGAAACGGTCAAAGTCAGCGGCAATACTCAGAAAATCGCTGGCAATCTTAACGATATTTTTTTTTTGCAGGTCTTTATCGATATCATCGATATTGTACGCCAGCATTTCTCCAGTGGTGTTGCTCGGAAAATCATCGGATACGAATCTTTCGCGGGGCATGGGAATGCTCAACCGTTTCGCTTCTTTAATGACCACCGGTGCAATTTTTACAATTGTCCCCGTTAAAAAATCATGGGTTGCTTTTCCGTCCCGGACAAACTTTTCACTTTCCTTTAAATCATAAAACACTAGCCTGTTGGAAATATGCTTTTGAAAATTGGCCCCCTGGCTGAGGTGCCTGATCGTGGCGGATAGCTCCCGGTAAAAATACCACTCTTTGTTGTTCTTGGCCCCATGAAAATCGAGAAAATCCTCCAGATTGAGGGATGCAGACACTATTTTGGAGTACAGTTTTTTGGTGAAAATGAGGCGGGGATCCTCCGCGCCGGCGATGTACAGGCAGCACTTCAGATAATCACAGGAAAACACCTTTACTTTTTCAGCGAAGGTAATGCCGCACGATGCTTGTTGTTCAGCGCTCATCTAAAGCATATCCTTTTCCGTTTCGGCAATGGCATTGTCCAGGCGCTTTTGCAGATTTTCGGGAAGTCCCTCGATATTTACATTGAGAAACCCTCGCACAATGGTAGACACAGCCGTTTCTTCGTCAAGCCCCCGGGCCATAAGATATTCGATTTCGCGTTTATCGATTTTACCAACGGCCGCCTCATGGGACATTTCCACGTCCGGCGCATAGGCGCGCAATTCAGGAATGGCGTGCATCAGGCCATCATTTAGGATCAGGCCTTTGCACTCGAGGTGGGCCTTTATTCCCGGGACTTTTCCCACAAGATCCCCCCGCGCTATAATCGTACCGCCGGTAGATATCCCCCTTGATATGATTTCGGCCCTGGTGCCGGGAGCGTTCAGTATAACCCGTGACCCCACATCAAGATGATCCCCCTTACCGGCGACAAGTATGCTGTTGAACCTTGCTACGGCATTTTTTCCGTTCAGATGGGTCGTGGGGAACATCTGCAGAGTTCCCACCGGTTTCAGGGATATATAGTTGGAAACAATCACTCCGCCTTCTTCGACAGTGGTTACCGTTCTTGGCCTTACCGCGATTTTTTCTCCCCAATCATGGATCATGGTGAAAGTGAGTCTGGCATTTTTCTTTACAAAAAACTCTGAGACACCCACATGCAGTCCCGAGGTAAGATGGGCGGCTGTTGCACAGCCGGTGATGATATGGAGGTCTGAATCCTCTTCGGCGATAACGATGTTGTGGACGTTTTGTGAAAACCCTTCGGTGGAAATGTACAGACAGGCTTGAACCGGCTGTTGTGAGCGCACACCCGGGAGCGCTCGAATGAAATAGCCCTCGTGGGGCTGATTGCGGGCCTGGGCCGTAAATTGATCCGTTTCGGGATCGACATTTTTCCACAGGTATTCCGAAAGCCAGCTATGCTTCTCCAGCGCATTGCTAATGCCAAGGATTTCGATGCCCTCCTGTCTGGACCTGCTGTGAATCACAGAACGGTCTTTCTGGATAAACGTTCCGGCGCGTGCGCTTTCAGTGATGTCGACACCCACGCTGAAGAACTGGTCGGCATCTGCACGGTCAACTTTTTCAAGATTTTCCTGATATATATGATCATCAGCGTCGCTGTTGTAATTTTTGACATTTACTTCTCTGATCCCTTTTACATCGTACATCGTATACACTCCTCGTAGCCGTATTCACGAATCCATTTCAATATCTCACGAGCGTTTCTGGAGCAACACAGTTTACCGTTGTAAAGAACCTGCCCTTTATCCGCCGTGATGTAATCCAAAATGTGCCCGGTGTGGGTGATCACAAGCGCCGATTTCATGCGGTATTCCCGGTTACACAGATGGCTTTGGATATGCGGCCGCTTGATGCCCCGGTTCAGTAGCAGATTGATGTTTTCACCCAACAAAACGATATTTTCCAAATCCACACCGGACTCCGGTTCATCCAGTAGAACAAGATCCGGTTGCTGGGCATGAAGCTGCAGAAGTTCCGATCGCTTTATCTCTCCACCGGAAAAGTTGTGGTTCACGTCACGATCAAGAAAATCACTGAAATTAAGTTGATCAGCCAGTTTTTCGATATCCATTCCCATGTCGGCGGCACAAATTTCCACCAGTTTTCTGGTTTTCAGGCCGTTGATTGTCGGCGGCCGTTGGAAAGAAATACCAATGCCCAGCCGAGCCCTTTCGTGAATGGGCATGGCCGTGATATCCTCACCTTTAAAGATGATTTTCCCATGGGTCACCCGATAGCCGGCGAATCCCATAAGTGTCATCATCAGGCTGGTTTTACCGGATCCGTTGGGACCAAATAGAATATGGGTCTCCCCCTCGGGAATTTCCATATTTACATTTTTTAAAATTTCCTTACTGCCGACTTCTACCCGTAATTCTTCTATTAAGAGCATATCTTTTCCTCACAAGACCCAATTCCTGGTATCCGCGGGAGCCACTGCCGTTTCCAAACCGGTCAGCACTGCCGCGCCATTTTCCTCTTTCGTTTTCGATTGAAGGGACGCACAACAGGGATGGACACAATAAAGGAAACCGTCATCCATTCGGGTAGGATAACGGTCCCAGCAGCCCGTAAGCCGAATTCTGTGCCGGATAACGGTTGCCCGCTACCCGGTAACGATCATTCATCTGTGGGTCCCGGTTGCCCGGAACCTCCTGCGACCTACCCGGGGACTCGGGCGGGCAACCCTCAGCGCCCCCTTATTTGGTCTTGCACCGGATGGGGTTTACCTAGCTTCCCCGGTCACCCGGAGAACTGGTGCGCTCTTACCGCACCGTTTCACCCTTACCTGACAAAAACTGCGGTATTCCGCAATCCCTGCCAAGGCGGTATCCTTTCTGTTGCACTTTCCTTCACGTTACCGCGACTCCACGTTATGGAGCATCCCGCCCTGAGGTGTTCGGACTTTCCTCCGGAACTGTTTCTGTTCCAGCGATCGTTTGGGCTGCTGCGACCGTTGTTCCTGCTTTTGAAATGAATCCCGCCACAAGCTTTGTCAGTTCTCTTTTGGCTCGGCAACAGGCTGCCAGTATAAGATTCTCTGGCAGTTCGGACAAAATCTGATACTGTCACAACGCTGCAGTTCGTTGTACATCTGCGGCGGTATATTAACATTACACCCTCCGCAGTTTGCGTCTGTCACGGGGACCATCACAATACCCTTTGCCTGTTTTCCTTTTACCGTGTTGAATGTGGAGAGCAGTTTCGGCTCTATTTTTTCAGAAAGAATTTCCAGCTGACCGTTCAAGCCATCCAGCTGTTCCCGGCTTTGGGCGGCTTCCACGAAAATTTTTTCTTTTTCCTCGGCAACCTGCTGTTCCACTTCGACAATACCGGCTTCAATATCGGCAAGCACCTTTTCAGCGCTTTCAATTTCGTCCAGCAAAACCAGCATCTGGTCTTCCATCTTCGACTGGTGGCGTTTGAGCTGGTCTTCCTCCTTCAACAAAGCCTTGTATTCCCGGTTGGTTTTCACCGAAACCCGTTTCTCGCTGAGCTTCTTGATATGGGACTCGGTAATATGGATCTCGGACTCCAGTTCACGATACTGCTTCTTGAAGGAAGCGATCAGCCCTTTCTGTTCTTCCCGCCGGGTA
>CAZKYZ010000264.1:0-5622 GCA_964557055.1 uncultured Desulfobacterales bacterium | reverse complement strand
AAACGTATGCGCACAGGATCGTTACAACCATAGGCATCTAGTCGGCAGGATTGCCTGGAATAAAAAATAATCAACAGTGTCGGAGTGAAAAGATCATGAAAACGACTGCAAAAATTTTTACCTATCCCGGTAAAAATTCGGCCACACCCAGGGTGCTGCGGTGTCTGGCCCGTAACGCCGAGGTCACCCCGGAGCTATTTCCTTTTCGGGCCCTGGCCGCCACCAGAAGTTATCAGCAGACAAAAAACGACCCTTTGATTACCCGCCGGGCCTTAATGTACCGTGAAATTCTGGAATCCCACCCGGTAATCATTCAGGACGATGAACTAATCGTGGGGATGAAAACACCCAAACCACACGGCTCCCCGGTCTTTCCGGAGATCAACTGCGACTGGTTGGAGCGGGATATCGACATTCTGCCCGGCCGGTCGAATACACCCTTTGCCGTCAGCCCGGAAACCAGAAAAATCCTGGTTGAAGAAGTGTTTCCTTTCTGGAAGAGAGAACAGGTCCATAGCCATTTCGCGGCCTCCGTGCCCCAGGAAAGTATCCAGGCAGATGAATACGGAGTGATCTATAACTACTTCGCCTCCCGAAGCATCGGGCATATTACCGTAGCTTATGACAAGGTCCTCACCAGGGGCATTTGTGGAATCACGGCAGATGTCAAGACAGCCTTGACCAGCCTGGACAAACACCTTCCGGAATACCAGCAGAAACGCCTTTTCTACGAAGCCATTATCATCAGCCTTGAGGCCATTGTCGGATTTGCCGCCCGGTATGCCACGAAAGCCGAGGAATTGGCCGCTGCTGAAGACAACCCCATTCGCAAAGCCGAGCTGTCGCAGGTTGCAAATGTGTGCCGCCGGGTTCCTATGTACCCCGCCCGAACCTACCAGGAAGCCCTGCAGGCATTCTATTTCACGCAGCTGGCCCTGAACCTGGAAACCAACGGGCATGCCATTTCTCCGGGGCGCTTTGATCAATACATCTATCCCTTTTACAAAAAAAGTATCCAAACCGGGGAAACCACACCCGAAGAGGCCCAGGAGTTGTTAGACTTGCTGTGGATCAAGCTGGACGAGATCACCTTGGCCAAAGATTCCGGCGAGTCCGACACCAGCTGCTCATACCCGGAATTCCAGAATCTCAATATCGGAGGGCTTTCCCCCGACGGACACGATGCGGTCAATGACTTGTCTTTTATGTGCCTTACGGCTCTTGAACATGTAAAACTACCGCAGCCCCAGCTTTCGGCCCAGATCAGCGCAAAGACGTCTCCCAGGTTTCTGCTGCGCTGTTGTGAACTGTTGCGGTACGGTCTCGGTATGCCGGCCATGTTCAACAGCGACACCATGATACTGGGGATGGTTAATCGGGGTAAGACACTTCGCGATGCGCGCTCCGGCAGTATCAACGGCTGTGTTTCCCCCAACTGCGGCGGGCTGGACCGCATGGCGTCTTCCGGGTATTTCAACCTTGCCAAATGTCTCGAGCTTGCCCTGACCAACGGCCGGGACCGCCTGACCGGAGAGCAGCTCGGCCCGCAAACGGGAACGCCGCAGACGTTCGCCGACTTCGCTGACCTGATGGAAGCTTTTCGAATCCAAATAGCCCATTTTGTAAAGATCAAAATTACCTATGATGACATTGTCCGCAAAATCTACGCTGATTACTGCCCGGTACCGGTCACTTCAGCCCTGATTGACGACTGCATCTCACAGGGTGTCGACTGGCACAGCGGCGGTGCCCGTTACAACCAGGCGGTGATCTCCGGGGTCGGCCTGGGCACTGTGACCGACGCGCTTTCAGCCATCCGCACCCATGTTTACGAAAAAAAATCCATCTCCATGGAAGCCTTGAACCAGGCCCTGGATAATGATTTCGAAGGATATGACGTGCTCTATCACACCCTGCACAACAAAACACCTCACTACGGCAATGACGACGACCGCGCCGACAAACTGGCCTTTCTGGTTCAGAAACTGTTCAGCGACGAGGTCGAAAAACACAGGGACTACCAGGGCGCGCAGTACTGGGTAAACCTGCTGCCGACCACCGCGCACATCGCACTTGGAAATCTCACCGGTGCTACGCCCGATGGCCGCAAATCCCGAAAATGGCTCTCCGAAGGCATTTCCCCGGTTCAGGGACATGACCGCCAGGGGCCCACGGCCGCTGCCAACAGCGTCGGCAAACTTGATCACGCACGCTGCAACGGCAACCTGCTCAACATGAAAATCAGCCCCCAGGTTCTGAAAACAGATGCGGACATCCAAAAACTGGCCGGACTCGTCCGGGGCTACTTCGACCTTGGCGGGCACCACGTCCAATTCAACATCGTGGATCATACCATTCTTCGCAAGGCTCAGAAGGAACCGGAAAATTATCGCAACCTTCTGGTGCGTGTGGCCGGGTATTCAGACTATTTCGTGGTCCTGAGCCGTGATATTCAGGAGGAAATTTTGGAGAGAACCGAGCACCACTTTTAATACGCCATTCATGAATCTTTTACGGTTGCCTCCTCCGGCCGGGTCTGTCTGCATGGATTCGTCCGGATACCAGGTGTTTTGCTGCTTTATGGCTTTGCCTGCACCCTTTGAACTGCTGATATGATCTGGGACATTAAAAAATATGCCATCCACGACGGCCCCGGCATCCGCACGACCGTCTTTTTCAAAGGCTGCCCTCTGCGCTGTATCTGGTGCTGCAACCCGGAATCCCAGTCATTTCAACCGAAAATTGTCTGGATTGCACAAAACTGCATCGGCTGTCGAACCTGCCTTACCGTCTGCCCCACCGGGGCGATTCTGGATGAAGGTGATCGTCTGCGGGTAACCCCGGAGGCCTGCAATCTCTGCGATGCCTGCTGTCAGAGCTGCCCGGGCAATGCCCTCGATCGGATCGGCAAAGACCTTAGCGTCTCTGAAATACTAATGGAAATTGACAAAGACGCCCATTTTCATCAGCGCACCGGCGGCGGCCTGACCCTGTCCGGAGGGGAACCGCTGGCCCAGCCGGAGCTTGCCTTTGCGCTGCTGAAGCAATATCGGGATAAATACCGGGGCGGCCATACCGCTGTCGAAACCTGCGCACATGCCGACTGGGCTGTTCTGAAAAAAATGATTCCGGTCACTGATCTGTTTATGATTGACCTGAAACACATGAACAGCGAGAAACACAAACAGTTAACCGGGGCCGGCAACGAGACGATCCTGAACAACATTCGACGGCTTGCCGCGGCAGCCGGAACGATCGTCATCCGTTTTCCATTGGTGCCCGGATGTAATGATGAAGAAGACAACCTTCGCCAAACAGCAGATTTTGTGGGTTCGTTAAAGAACGTCAATCATCTGGACATTCTCCCGTACCACCGTTTGGGGGAACCCAAATACGAGCGCCTTGGAAAATTACAGGTCTACAGGGAAAAAGGCCTTCTCTCTTTGGATCTTATCGAAAGGGTTCGAAGGGTATTTGAAAATTATGGAATTGCCGTTCGTATCGGCGGATGAAAAAGCACGGCGCCGAATGTCGTGAAATCACTGGGCACCCTTTTGTACGGATATATTCTATCATTACAGGATGGGGATTTTATGACCGATAAACCAAACGATCAGGAGTTAAAAGAGACGATTGCGGCGCTGCAGAAGAAAAATACCGACCTTCAGCAGCAAGTAAGCCGGTTGGCGGACAGCGAGGCGGAACTGTCCCAGGTGCTGGCTCATGTTCCCCTTATGATCATGATTGTCGACCACCAGAGGCGTGTTCGCAAGGTCAGCAATTCCACCCTTCAGCATGACGGCCAAAGCGTGGATAGCGTTATAGGGCTCCAAGGCGGCGATCTTCTGCGCTGTGTCCACCACCTGGAAGACGAACGCGGGTGCGGCTTTGGCGCCGCCTGCCAGCACTGTGTTTTCCGGCAAACGATTCTGGATACGCTCCATACCGGCAAAAACCATCACAAAGTGGAAATTCAGATGTCGTTTCTCGACAACTGGCCGGAAGAAAGAAACCTTCTGGTTTCGACCGCCCTTCTGGAGAACAGGGACAGGGATGCCATTGTTTTCGTGGAGGACATCTCCCGGCAGCGGGAAGCCGAGAAGCAGCAGCATGCGTTGATACAGCAATTGCAAAAGGCATTGGCAAGTGTAAAAAAATTACACGGCCTGCTTCCGATCTGCGCCAATTGTAAAAAAATACGGGATGACAAGGGGTACTGGAAACAGATCGAGTCCTATATAACGGACCATTCCGAGGCGGTTTTCAGCCACGGTATCTGCCCGGATTGCATAAAAACATTATATCCGAAATCAAAGGACCGCCGATAGCGGGGTTACGTTCCCAAATATGCCTTGATAATGCTTTCGTCTTTCTGCAGGGTTTTGGCATCCCCCTCGATAACGATTTTACCGGTCTCCAGAACGTAACCGTAATCGGCCATCTTGAGTGCGACCTTGGCGTTCTGTTCCACCAGTAGGATGGTGGTCCCTTCTGCGTTGAGCCGTTTGACAATTTTCATGATTTCCTGGACCAGAAAAGGCGCCAGTCCCATGGAAGGTTCATCCAGCAGGAGCACAGTGGGGTCGGTCATGAGGGCGCGACCGATGGCGAGCATCTGCTGTTCACCCCCGGAAAGAAGGGCGGAATCCTGGTTCTGCCGTTCTTTCAGGATCGGAAAAATTTCATAAACGTACGCCATTCGTTTTTGGCGAAGATGATTGTCCTTCAGCGTAAAGGAGCCCAGGTCGAGGTTTTCGCGTATGGTCATCCCTTTGAAAATCCGGCGGCCCTCCGGCACCTGGATCAAACCCAGATGAACCCGTTCGTGGGAGGGCATACGGGTGATATCTTTTCCCAGAAAATGTATCTTGCCGGCAGCGTTTGGCGTCAGCCCGGAAATCGTCTTCAGGGTGGTGCTTTTCCCAGCGCCGTTGGCCCCCAGCAGGGCAACGATTTTTCCTTCTTCAACGGAAAGGCTGATTCCCCGCAGGGCATGGATCTTCCCGTAGTAGGTTTCCACGTTTTCCAGTGTCAGTACGGTTTTGCTCATGCGGCCTCTTCTTCCTTTCCGAGATAGGCCTCAATCACCCTTGGATTGGATTGCACCTCCTCCGCTGAGCCTTCGGCGATTTTTTCTCCGTAATCGATCACGGTGATATACTCGGAGACTTTCATTACCAGCCCCATGTCGTGCTCGATCAGGAAGATGGTGATCCCCCGTTCCTCGCGGATTTTACGGATCAGACGGATGAGTCGTTCTTTCTCATCATAGTTCAGCCCGGCGGCAGGTTCGTCCAGCAGCAGCAGCCGGGGCTGTGTGGCCAGGGCCCGGGCCCACTCCACCCGACGCTGGTCGCCATAAGGGAGCGTTGAAGCGGTACGGTCTTTTTTATCCAGGATTCCCACAAAATCAAGGCATTCCTCACTGACACGACGAATTTCAGCTTCTTCGTGGCCCTGGGAAGGTGGATGGAAAATCGCCCCAAGGGCACCCGCTGAAGTCCGGCAGTGCATCCCGGACATGACATTTTCCAGCACCGTCATGCTTTTGAACAGCCGCAGGTTCTGGAACGTGCGCGCCATCCCCATCTGGGTGATCTTGTGAGGCTTTTTGCGCATAAT
>CAZKYZ010000263.1:0-5656 GCA_964557055.1 uncultured Desulfobacterales bacterium | reverse complement strand
GTCGAAACGTTTCGGGATCACAGCATCGTGGAAGAGTTGCGCAAAGCCTTGGATTCCCGGTACGAAATGGGTGATATGGTCAGCCGCAGCGCCTCCATGAAAAAAATATTCCATATCCTTCCGCTGGTGGCCGAAAGTGACAGTACTGTTTTGGTCGAGGGGGAAACCGGTACCGGTAAAGAACTGGTCGCTCGCGCAATTCACCATTCAAGCTTTCGAAAAGGTAAGCCCTTTGTGGCCATCAACTGTAGCGCCCTGCCGGACACACTCCTGGAGTCCGAGCTTTTCGGTTACAAGGCCGGCGCTTTTACCAATGCCATGAAAGATAAACCGGGTTATTTTGCCGTTGCCGAAGGGGGCACGATCCTGCTGGATGAGATCGGGGATACCAGTGCTGCCTTTCAGGCGCGTTTGTTACGGGTGCTGGAAGAACGGATGTTTCAACCGCTGGGGGCTGTAAAGAAAGTCAAAGCCGATGTGCGTATTATCGCGGCGACCAATAAAAACCTTTCCGCTATGGTGGAAAAGGGAGCGTTCCGACAGGATCTCTTCTACCGTATTCATGTGGTGCGACTTGCTCTCCCGCCGCTGCGCGACCGCAGAGAAGACGTTCCCCTGCTCATTGAGCATTTCATCAAAAAAATGAATACGGTGCGGGGCAGATCGATCACCGGGATGGACCCAAAAGCGCTTAAAAGACTGATGGGCTATGATTATCCCGGCAATATACGCGAGTTGGAAAACATTATCGAGCACGCTTTTGTATTGTGCCCCAATGGCAATATCCATCTGCAGCATCTCCCGGAAAACATACCGACGAAATTGTATCACCAAAAAGGTAACGATACACTGAGCAACACGATCAAATCCGCAGAGGCAATCGCTATCATGGACACTCTGGAGCGAAACCACTACAATCGCAAAGCGGCGTCGCGGGAACTCGGTATGCACAAAAGTACACTTTTCCGGAAAATCAAACAATTAGGGCTTACGCTTCCCGAGAAGGACGGCCGTTCGGTTCCCTGATGGTAACATTGGGGCGCGATTCTGCAATCAAATAAAGCGACTAGGTTGCGGTATCGCAACTCTGTGCTATAAATACGCCTCCAGAAAGCTCCCGTTCATCATCTAAATTTCAAGTATTTCAAATATGCTGTAGTTTCCGGATCGTTTTTCCTTAAGTCTGGCATCGGATTCGCAATATCCGGTATTCGGAAAGGGGCATATCCGTATGAACGTTGCTATTACCATCTGGAACAATCGTGTTTCACCGGTGTTTGATTCTTCGCAGACACTTTTAATTGCGGGGATCGACGGTTCTATTGTGACCGACAGACGTATTGAGCCATTTGATTCCGAAAAACCTTTTCGCCTTGTGAACCGACTCAAGGAGTTGGATGTTGGTGTTTTAATATGCGGAGCTATTTCAACCCAGCCGGCAGTTGTAATCGAATCAAAAGGTATCCAGCTGATTCCTTTTGTCGGCGGCAACACCGATGACGTTCTGGAATCATTTGCACGAAATCATTCCGTCCCACCGGAATTTCTATTGCCGGGATGCGGCGGAAAACAAACCGGACAGGGAAACGAAAAATGTGGTTTTTAAAGGCAGCAGCAGGAGGGCAGATCCATGCCAAAAGGAGACGGAACCGGCCCGCGGGGGATAAAACCACGGTCCGGGAATAAAGGTGGAAGACGTGGGTTCGGAAAAGCAAAAGACGGTTCTTGCAAGGCAATTGGTCAGGGAGTTGGTGGTGATCAAGCCCGCATACGTAAAAAACGAAACAATAGTGATTCAATGACTATGGAAAGCGAACAGGTCAAAGGAAATATCAGAAAATGAAAACTTTGGAGAACGACAGCACAATAGCGGATAAAATGCCGACACCTGATCCGGATGCGTTGGCCAGAAAATCATTGACAAACATTACACACAAATTTTTGGTTATGAGCGGCAAGGGCGGTGTCGGGAAAACGAGTGTTTCTGTAAATCTTGCTATTGCCCTCGCAAATAGGGGCTTTAAGGTCGGTTTAATGGATGTTGACATTCATGGGCCGGATATTCCCCGAATGCTCGGCCTTGCGGAGATGATGTCGGTTGGCGAGAACCAAAAAATTCAACCGATGCGGTATTCCGGAAACCTGACGGCTGTTTCTATCGAATCGTTGATGCCGGACAAAGATGCTGCTGTGATTTGGCGCGGTCCAATGAAACACTCGGCCATTCGGCAGTTTGTCGCAGATGTGGAATGGGGCGATCTGGATTACCTGCTGATTGACTCTCCCCCCGGAACAGGTGATGAGCCCCTGACAGTCGCGCAGTTGATTAGCGATGCAAAGGCCATTATTGTGACAACACCGCAGGAGGTGGCCCTTGCCGATGTTCGCAAATCAATCAGCTTTTGCAAAACCGTAAAAATGGAAATATTCGGACTTATCGAGAATATGAGCGGCTGCACCTGTCCGCATTGCGGGAAAACCGTTGACTTGTTTGGCGTGGGCGGTGGCGAAAGAACAGCCACGGCTATGGGGATACCGTTTTTGGGCAAAATCCCGTTTGATTCAAAGATGGTTTTATGCGGCGATTCAGGTATCTCCTACCAGATGCAAAACCAGGATTCGGCCATTACAAAAGCGTTTGCCCGTGTTGTCGACGGGATGTCGGCAGGATATAACCACAATAAAGAGAAATAACATGAAAAAAATTGCAGTCGTAGGATGTGGCGCCTATATGGACAGTGGATATGGATGCCCGGGAGAGTGGCGCTGCCTCAAAGCAGCGGCCCAGGGGGATGGGAAAATCGATGAACCATCGACGGTGACGGCCTTTGTAAAGTGTGAATGTCCAGGGAGGGCGCTGGTTCCCACAATGGGAATGGCCATGAAGATGTCGGAACTGAAACCGGACACCATCCATTTGAGTTCCTGCCTGGTAAACGCAACGCCTGGTTGCCCCTATTCCAGCGCCGATGAAATGGCCCGAATACTGGAAGCAAAAACCGGTATTCCGGTGGTCATGGGAACGCACGATTATCATTAGAAGCGGTTTTGGGAATACTTCCAGATTCCAGTCCAATAGGTTCATTCATTTGGTTACCACTATCACCTAATCCTTGACTGACATATGCTTTCTCCCGGTCCGAATTCTGTATTCGGGTCGGGAGAGATCGCCTGCCGTGCGCTCATCAGCACAATTCGGATAAGGCCGTTTTTGCTTGGCTCCATTTGGACGGCATGCTATGCATGGGAGCGGTTCACAAATTCCATCCATCATCCAATTTTTAACAAAATGAATGCAACCGGTTTTGAGACCGGCCAGGAAGAAGCGTTCTATCCGACAATAGCATTGCCTTTGAAAGGTGGGCGACAGTTCATGGACGCGAAACTCCAGGAGATATGCGGCCGGCAGGCAAAGATGCTGGCAAACAGGGTGCAAAAGCGCTACCGGCATCTCCACAAACGCTTTGCCAGACAAGGGATTGATGTATTCCGCCTGTACGACTGGGACATCCCCGAGATACGGGCCGTGGTGGACTGGTATGCCGGGCACCTGGTGGTCGGGGAGTATATGCGCATGCAGTCGACGCCGGAATGGCTTCCACTGATGGGGGCAGCCGTTGCCGCCGCGCTCGATGTGCCCCCGGAAAATCTGCATCTGAAAGAGCGGCGCGCCGGACGGCAGGATGGAGAACGGTACCAGCGGATCGCTGCCACCAACCGGAAAATCGTTGTGCGGGAAAGAGATCTCCGATTCTATGTGAACCCATGGGACTATGTCGACACCGGCCTTTTTTCCGACCACCGCGATACCCGGCAGATGGTACGGGAGTTGTCCGGGGGAAGGGATTTTTTGAATCTGTACTGCTATACGGGGACGTTTACCTGCTATGCCGCCGCAGGCGGTGCCCGCAGCACCGTGTCCGTGGATCGATCAGAGACAGCCATCAAATGGGCCCGGGAGAACCTGGCCCTTAATGGAATCTCTGAAAAAGGGAACACCCTGATCCAGTCTTCTGTCAATCGCTACCTGGACAGGGCCAGGAAAGAAAAACGAACATTCGACCTGGCTGTTGTCGACCCCCCCTCCTATTTCACCTACCGCGTCGGCGATGAGCATTTTGATATTGCCCGGGATCATCCTGATCTTCTGGAAAAAGTGGTTGCCGTCATGCGAACCGGGGGGACCATCTTTTTTTCCACCAACCATCAGAATTTCGAGCCGCGCATGGAAGTGTTGCGGATTTCCGATGCGATCGAGATTACCTCTCGGACCATACCGGAAGACTATGTTAACAAGCGAAAAAGAATTCACCGCTGCTGGAAAATAACAATCTAGTCCGAAAGGAACCGCCATGCCTTATTTCAGTATCACAACGAATGTCACCATGGATAGAGATACCGCCCGGGAAACGGCAGGCAAAGCCTCTGCTTTTATCGCCGACCTGCTGGAAAAACCGGAAACGTATGTTATGGCCTCTATCCAGCCGGATACACCCCTTGTTTTCGGGGGCAATCAAAAGCCGGTGGCCATGGTCCACCTGAAAAGCATCGGTTTGCCCAAAGAGCGCTGTCCGGAGCTTTCAGCAAAGATATGCTCCTTTGTGGAGGCGGCGCTCGGGGTCCCGGCCGGCAGGATCTTTATTGATTTTAAAAATCTTGACGGGAAAATGTTTGGTTGGAACGGGCGAACTTTTTAGCGCCTGGGACCGATTTCACGATATGCCGAGGAGAGCGATATGACTGATTTTTTAGAACAGAGAATTTTGGGCAGCACCGGACTTTCGGTCGGCCGGTTGGGGATTTCCTCAAGCTTCGGGTCGGAAGCAGCCGCCTTTGAAGAAGCCTTTGAGCGGGGCTGCAACTATTTCACCTGGGGATCCTTCATCCGAGGGCGTTCTTCCAGTATGCAGGAGGCCATCCGTAACATCATTCGCTCGGGAAAACGGGACAAACTGGTCGTGGGGATGCTTACCTATGCCCACAACGCTTTTCTGAGCGAGCATTTTTTAAAAAAAGGGCTGGCAGCTGCAGGTCTGGACTTCGCCGACATCTTGCTGCTGGGCTGGTTTCCCAAACGGCCGACTCAGAAGGTTATCGACGGCGCCCTGGCGCTGAAGAAAAAAGGACTGGTGCGCTTTATCGGACTGACCAGCCATACCCGCAAACTCTTTCCGGAACTGGCCAAAGAGGGTATTTTCGATGTTTTTCATATCCGCTACAATGCCGTCCACCGGGGAGCCGAAACCGAAACATTTCCCTTTCTGGGTGAAGAAAAACGGCCGGGGGTGGTTAGTTTTACGGCCACCGACTGGCGCAAACTGCTTAAACCCCGGAAAATGCCGCCAGGGGAAGCGCCGCCGACCGCGGCGGACTGCTACCGGTTCGTTTTGTCGCACCCATCGGTGGACATCTGCATGATGGGGGCCAAAAATCTGGACCAGATGAGAGCGAACCTGAAGGCCTTGTCCCTGGGGCCGATGGACCCGGAAGCCTTACAGCGGATGCGGAGTATCGGGGATCATATATACAAAAGGTGAACCCTATAGTTGCATAAAAAACATGGCGAAGAGAGCGAAAGTGGCTGTAAATTTGATAAAAACCAGAACATTCGCAATCTGATCAGGACTTTAGCACCAGTGAGTTCAAGGATCTTGTC
>CAZKYZ010000262.1:2903-5672 GCA_964557055.1 uncultured Desulfobacterales bacterium | reverse complement strand
AGGCCCGGTGCCGACGGCCAGGCAGTCGATTTGGTTCAGTTCATGTCCGGCACCCCGCAGGGCCTGATTGATCATTACCATCAAACGCACGGAATGCGTTCGACCACGCGCCTGCGTCATTTCAAACAACGCTGCACCGTTATGGTAAACCCCCACGCTGCACCCCATGGTGGCCGTATCGACTGCCAAAATTTTCACAGGTATTATGATTTCCGTTTGGCTTTGGGGGGGCTTGCCTTTTTCAAAGCACGGCGACTACCGCTTTTCTTTCGGGATCGAAAGCCTTCAAGGGCTATCGGCAATATCTCATCCATGGATTGGACAGTAATAAACGTCAACTTCCGCTTGATTGCAGCCGGTATTTCCGTAAGATCTTTTTTATTTTTATGGGGTATGATGATTGTCTTTATACCGCCCCGCAACGCACCCAATGTTTTTTCCTTCAACCCGCCGATGGGGAGCACGCGACCCCGCAACGTAATTTCGCCGGTCATGGCAACTTCATTGTTAACCGGCAGTCCTGTCATCGCTGAAATCAACGCCGTAGCCATGGAAACACCGGCAGAAGGGCCGTCTTTCGGTATCGCCCCTGCCGGTACATGGATATGCACATCCAGATTATCGAAGTAGTTGCTCTTGAACCCCAGATACTCCCCTCTCGTACGGGTATAGCTTAGAGCGGCTCGTGCAGATTCCTGCATAACTTCACCGATCTGTCCCGTAATGGTCAGTTCGCCCTTGCCCTTGATCAGAGATGCCTCGATGTACAACACCTCACCGCCGGCCTGGGTCCAGGCCAGTCCCGTTGCCAGCCCAACCTGGCTATCTTCTTTATCCATTTCCGGATAGTACTTCGGAATACCGAGATACTGGGCCAAATTTTTCTTGCTTATGTTGAATCTGCCCTTGCCGTCTTCAGCAATCTTCCGGGCAATTTTACGGCACAGGGACCCAAACTCCCGTTCCAGGTTTCGCAACCCGGCTTCAGAAGTGTATTCATCGATAATCTGATTGAGGGCACCCTCACTAATATGCAGGTTCCTGGTCGTTAACCCATTTTCCTTGATCTGTCTTGGAATAAGATGTGTTCTGGCGATAGTCGCCTTTTCACTGGCAGTATATCCGGACAATCGAATGATTTCCATCCTGTCTAGGAGAGCGGATGGAATCGTATCCGTCAGGTTCGCTGTGAGGATGAACATGACCTTGGACAGATCGAAAGGAAGGTTCAGGTAGTGATCCGAAAATGCTGAATTCTGCTCCGGATCAAGTGCTTCCAACAGGGCGGAGGACGGATCTCCTCGGAAATCGGCACCCAGCTTATCGATTTCATCCATCATAAAAATCGGATTGTTGGCGCTGCATTGCTTTAATCCCTGCAGAATGCGCCCGGGCAATGCCCCGATATATGTGCGCCGATGACCACGGATTTCAGCTTCATCCCGAATGCCTCCCAATGAAATCCGAACAAATTTTCGTTTCATGGCCTTTGCGATGGATTGCCCCAGGGAAGTTTTACCCACACCGGGTGGTCCCACAAAACACAAAATGGGACCTTTGGTATTTGGATTCAGCTTGCGAACGCTGAGGTATTCCAATATCCTGTCCTTAACCTTGTCGAGTCCATAATGATCATGGTTGAGCACTTTTTGGGCTTTCTTTATGTGCAGCAGATCTTTGGTTCCCTTGCTCCACGGCATTTCCACCAGCCAGTCAAGGTAGGTACGGATCACCGAACCTTCCGCGGAATCCGGATGCATCTGTTCCAAACGCTTGAGCTGTTTTTTTGCCTCCTTGTGCGGCTCCGCGGGCATTTTGGCCTTTTTTATCTTTCGTGAGTATTCACTGATCTCTTCGGCTTTTTCATCCGGCTCTCCAAGTTCCTTATGTATGGCGCGCATCTGTTCACGAAGGAAATAATCGCGTTGATTTTTGGATATCTCATCTTTTACTTCCGATTGAATTTTTGCCTGCATGGAGGACAGTTCAAGCTCTCTGGAAAGTAGATCATTGACTTTTTTAAGTCTTTCTATGGGGTCGAATATTTCAAGCAGGACTTGAGACTCATCGGTTTTCAGTTTTAAATTGGATGCGACTAAATCTGCCAGTTTACCCGGGTCTTCAATTCCCCCGAGAATGGTACCGACCTCTCCCGTTAATTCCCCCCGGATAGCCAATATTTTTTCAGAGTTTTCCCGGACATTGCGCATCAGAGCTTCGATTTCCAGGTCGGTCACTTCTACCGGATCTTCGGAAATAATTTCAATTTTAACCCGGTAAAACGGCTTCCGCCGGATGTAGCGTACCACCCTTGCTTTGGATACACCCTGAACCAGTGCCTTTAACCTGCCATCCGGCAATTTCAGCATCCGCAGGATCCGCGCCACCGTTCCGACGCGATAAATTTCTTCAGAACTCGGATTCTCGATCCCAGGATCCACCTGGGTAACCAGCATCAGGTAATTGTCCTTGTTTACGGCTTCATCAACAGCCCGTATGGATTTTTCTCTGCCGACAAACAGAGGCAACAGCATATCGGTAAAAATGACGACATCCCTCACCGGCATCAACGGCAGTGTATCCGGAATGACAGATTCCGGATCTTCTTCTTCAATAATGCTGATCAGGTCATCATTATCGGTTTCACCCATTATTTTCCCACCTTGTCTTCAATTGACTGTTTAATTTTCAGAGTAAGCCCTATAATATAAAACATATTCCGTTTTTGACAATATCAATCTTGATTTTTTTGAGAAGCCAACTTACATT
>CAZKYZ010000262.1:0-2803 GCA_964557055.1 uncultured Desulfobacterales bacterium | reverse complement strand
TCAGGATATTTCTATATGCATCTTATTCTCATGGCTGTATTTGTGTTCTTTTTTGGTGCCTGTATCGGAAGTTTCTTAAATGTGTGCATCTACAGGATTCCGGAATCCAAGTCCATCGTTTCACCCGGATCCGCATGCCCCCGATGCGACAGCCCCATCCGCTTCTATGACAATATTCCGATCCTCAGTTATTTTTTCTTACGGGGTCGTTGCCGACAATGTTTTGCGGTCATATCGATTCGTTATCCGGCCATTGAAATACTTACTGGTCTTTTGGCTGTTTTTGCTTTCTATAAATTCGGATTGACATTTTCGGCACTACTTATATTCGCATTTTCGGCAACGCTTACCACTGCCAGCATGATCGACCTGGATCATTTCATCATCCCGGATGTGATCACCCTGCCGGGCATACCACTTTGTTTTGCGGCATCGTTTGGTTTGCCGGAAATGACACCCGTAAAATCTTTGATCGGAATTCTGGTCGGCGGCGGCTGTCTTTATACGGTCGCCTGGTTATACAGGATACTCAGAAAAGGGGAAGGCATGGGCATGGGCGATGTTAAACTGCTGGCCATGATCGGTGCCTTCATCGGACCTGTGGGTGTTGTGATCACCATTTTTACCGGATCGGCCATTGGCACCATTATTGGCCTGGCGACATCCAGACAGTCGTCCAAAGGTATGCAAACCAAAATTCCTTTTGGACCATTTCTATCCATAGGCGCACTTGTTTATCTGTTTTTCGGCCCACAACTTATTGACCTGTATTTGAACCTGATTTGACAATCATCAGCCTGCCGCAGCAGATCGGCCGGTTATTTATCATCAGGATATCGAAAATAGCCATACTGTTTCCCGAAATTTCCACCGGTGCATACGTACCGTTTTTTTTTAACCGAACAGACATCGTCCGCCGGGATCCGGAAAACCGGGAAAAATGAATGCCAATAACGGGAGGGATACCATGGGTACAAACAATGTAGTGTTCTTGGAGAATCTGGAATGGTTCGATGAAACAGGTCAGGAATTGGTTCATAGACTTCCGGAGAAAGGTTCCGGTGAAATCAAATACGGAGCCCAGCTAACCATTCGGGAAAGCCAGGCAGGCATCTTTTTCTACAAAGGTAAAGCCATTGAAGCTTTCGGGCCGGGTCGGCACACCCTGAAAACCGGCAATATTCCGATTTTGACAAAAATTCTCAGCATTCCCTGGGGAATGACCAGCCCTTTGCGGGCTGAAATGTACTTCGTAAATCTCAAGGTATTCAACAATCTGAAGTGGGGTACCCGGGAACCGGTTGCCTTTAAGGACTCCGAACTCGGTCTCGTGCGGTTGCGGGCATTCGGTGTTTTTAACATGCAGGTTGTTCAACCGGTATTGTTTATCAATAGCCTTGTGGGAACGCGTGGCATGTATACCACCGCAGAAATTGAGGAGTACCTGAACAGCGTGATCGTATCGAGATTCAACAGCTTCATGGGTGAAAAAATAGATTCCATCCTGAACCTTCCCGCCAAATATGATGAATTGTCGGGAGATCTCGCGGAAAGATTGCAAAAAGATTTTCGTCATTTCGGATTGGGGCTTACCCATCTGTACATGAATTCCATCACACCGCCGCCGGAAGTTCAGAAAGCCATCGACGACCGCAGCAGAATGGGTGTTATCGACGACATGAACAAATTGATGCAGATGAAAGCTGCCATGGCAATGGAGAAATCGGCCGAATCAAGCGGCGGTGAAGACGGGGCAACAGCCATGGGAACCAGCCTGGGATTGATGATGCCAGCCATGTTCGCCCAGTACTTTTCCGCGGCAGGACAGCCAAACCCGTCGGAGCCGAGCAAAAAGCAGTCGTTCGCATGTCCGGAATGTACCCAACCGATTCCCACGGAGGCAAAATTCTGCCCTTTCTGCGGACACCAGCAACTGGTGTTTCGCCAATGTGAAAACTGCCATAAAAATATGGTCCCCAACGCCCAATTCTGTTCCCGTTGCGGGCATCCTGCCGAAGAAAAAAAGCCAGCCTGGAACTGTTCCAACTGCGGCAGTGTGAACATTCCTGAATCCAGTTTCTGTAATCAATGCGGAGAAAAACATTAATTTTCGAATCGACCATCAGTGCCCGCAATGTGGCGCTCCGGCCATACTTGAAGAGACGGAAAGACTCTTTACCTGCAGCTTTTGCAAGGTAAAATCTTATCTGTTATCAAAGGATTTTTTCCGATACCTCTTTCCAAGCAAATCGCCCGGCAGCAGGGAACTGGTCTATTTTCCCTATTGGAGATTCAAAGGAATGCTTTTTTCCTGCCTTTCAAACGGGGTAAGGCATCGTTTTATGGACGCCAGCCACCAGGCTGTCTCGTCCGACCTCTTTCCGGTATCTGTTGGTCTCCGGAGCCAGGCGCTATCGTTGAAATTTGTCACACCGGAAGTTTCCGGGGTATTTCTGACGCCGGAACGATCCCTGGATGACGTTACAAAACTATTCGAAGAGCGTTTCAGTGCGCGCTTGAACGGGCCGATCTTTCATCAAACCCATATCGGTGAAGCTGCCAGTCTGCTCTATTCTCCTTTTTATGTCGACAAAAAGCTCATCGATGCGGTACTTGATAAACCTCTTCCGCGCATGTTGCCTTCCGACTTCAGCCTTGATCAATTTGCGGGAAGCCCTCCCAAGTCCGGATTTACTTTCGTTCCTGCTATCTGCCCACACTGCGGGTGGGACCTGAATGGCGCCAAGGACTCACTGGTACTTGCCTGCAAAAACTGCGAATCCATGTGGTTTCCCCGTAGAAA
>CAZKYZ010000261.1:0-5685 GCA_964557055.1 uncultured Desulfobacterales bacterium | reverse complement strand
TCGCATTTTTGCTGGCTGCCACGGCGGCCTCTTTTTCCGGCTGGACCTTTATCGGGCATCCGGGACTCATCTGGCGGGACGGTTTGGCGTATGCGTTCGCATCTTTCTACGTACTGACCATTCCGATCACAGGAACTTTCTTTTCGAAAAGGACCTGGCTGTTGGGTAAACGGTACGGCTTCGTCACCCCCGGTGACATGTACGCCTATTACTTCAACAACGAAATAATCCGTTTTCTGGTGGTTATGACCGCTGTTCTGTACTCCATGTTCTACTCTGCCGTTCAGTTGATGGCTTCGGCATCTCTTTTCCATGTCATCGCCGGCGTACCCGTCACTTTCGGCGCCATTTTCATGGCATTTATCGTATGGTTCTATGTCTGTACAGGCGGCTTGAAGGCTTCCACCTGGGTCGGTGTTATCCAGTTCGTCCTTCTGGTCGGCGGTATTGTCATCCTCGGTTTCTATGTCGTCAACGCACCGGAATTCGGCGGATGGACCGGGTTCTCAAATAGTGTGAAAGCATTGGATGCCAAATACCTTGAAGTGCCCCGGGTAATCAACATCGGCCTTGGCGGTGCGGAAGGGGAGAGTGCCTGGACGGCTGTGATGATTTTGACCTACATGTTCGCGCTCATGGGTATCCAGTCATCTCCGGCATTCACCATGTGGACCTTCGGGATCAAATCCCCGAAACCGCTGGCATGGCAGCAGGCCTTCATGTCGACGTTCGTGGTCGGCTTTGCTCTTTTCTTTTTCACCGCTTTCCAGGGAATGGGTGCCAAGGTATTGCAGGTTGCCGGCAACGCCGCATTCCAGGATGTCAACCAGGCAACGGTTGTTCCGTATCTCATGAAGAACTTTTTGCCCCCGGTTATGCTCGGCGTTGTTTTCATGGGCGCCATTGCCGCCATTCATTCAACAGCGGCTCCTTACATCGGTACAGGCGGTTCCATCCTGTTGCGCGACGTTTACTGGCGCTACATCAAAAAACAGGAAGCCTCCCATTCGGAACAGATCTGGGTTAACCGTATCCTGGCAACCCTGCTCACCATCGCCGCACTGGCTGTAGGGCTGACATCCACGGCCGCCCTGGTTATCCTGGGCGCCCTTGCAACTGCCTTCGGCTTTGTCATGTACGTACTGCTCGTGGGCGTTATCTGGGGATTCAAGTTCCCATCCATCGGAGCCGTACTCGGCACCACCGCCGGTATGATCGCCGTTTATCTGACCTACAGTGTCTGGCCGAGCCCGCTCTCCATGCACTGCGCTTTCTGGGGAACCTTTGTCGGACTTGTTGTCGCCTATTTGTGCAAGGGCCTCGGCATGAAAGACACTGAAGAAACCGCCAAACGGCAGGCGGAGGTAAGAAGTTTTCTGGATGATATCGACGAACCCAGCGAATCGGGCAAGAAGTGGCGCGGTATTATGAAGATCGCCGTGCCGGTATGGTATTTGTTTGCCATCGGTCCGGCCTGTATCCTGGGCAACAGCGCGTTTGAATTCGCAGGGTTTCCCCCCTTGTGGTCCTGGCAGATCGTCTGGTGGATCCTGGGTATTGTAATGATGTGGGCGTTGTGCTTTAAAGCAGAAATGTCCACCACCAACGCAACCCAGATCGACAGGGCTGAAAAAGAAACCATGATCGTGGTTAAGGAAGCGTAAGAAACCTTGAAAAGGAGATTTTATCATGAAGAAAGAAGATATGTGGATGATCGTTCTCGTCACCTTTTCAATCCTCTTTACCGCATCTTTTGGATGGGGACTCTGGGGATAAAAGGAACTGATTAACCGGCTGGTCGGGTTTTTTTTAACGAAAAGGCCCGGCCGGCCAATCCTGCTTGCCTATACGGCAGATGCACCGGCAACCATGAAAGGAAATGAATCAATGCAACCGGCAAAAAGAGTTATTATCTGCGTTTGCGGCAACCCAATTGAAACTTCCAACAATTACGCCTGGTGCCTAAAGTGCGGTAAAAAATCCTTTTCCACTCCCAGGGACGCGTTCAAAGACAAATTAAACCATTATTACGTCTACGGAGCGATCGCATCGGTGATGACATTCCTGACGTATATATTTATTGAAATGATCGCCAAACCCCTGCTGCTCTAACCGGAGCCGCAGATCGTGCAATCTTTTTTAAAGGTTTGTCCGTCCCGCCCCGAAAAAAACTAAAATCTGCTGCCTGCAACCCCTGCGGCTGTTTTGTTCGACGGTGCAAACCGTCAAACCGCCTGTCCATAAATCAATTATCGACAATCCCGACGTATCTTCCATCTCCCCCTTTATTTCAACGCAACCCCATGTTATACTGCCATGATAATGGCTGGTACGATAACCTCTTGACGAGGACAAAGTGGGCATGCCCGGAAAAATACTTATTGTTGACGATGAACCCAATATTGTCATACCCATCCAGTTCCTGATGGAGCAAAACGGGTTCAGTGTCTCTGTCGCCTATAACGGCAGGGAAGCCATGGAAGCTGTTTCCACCTTCCAGCCGGACCTGATCATCCTCGACATCATGCTTCCCGGGATGGACGGTTTTGAAATCTGTCAACGCATTCGCGAAAATCCAGCCTGGTCAAATATCAAGATCATCATTGTGACGGCCATGGGACGAGAGGCCAATATGGCCAAAGGAATCGCCCTGGGTGCGGATGCCTATATCATCAAACCGTTTTCCAATGCATATATCGTTCAGCAGGTAAATACCCTGCTGGCAGAAATTTTATGATAAAAAGTAATAAATTCTGGTGGTTTGTTATTGTTTCCATTTTGTTTTCTCTGGTGATTCTGACCAGTATCGGTATCCTTTTCTGGAAAAATCTTTCCCCGGACGAAAAAATACAGTTTGTTTCCTTATTTCAAAACAATATCGGTTTTGTCTTCAGCCTGTTTGTTGTCTTTCTGGCCATATCCGGCCTGTTTCTGGACTGGATATTCAGGGTTTACATTCTTCCGATCAACAAACTGACGGAAGAAGTAATTTTGATCCATTCCGTCAATCCTTCTCACCGTGTCAACATCGAAGGCAGCCGGGATATCATACGCCTGATTGGCAGCATCAACGATATGGTGGAAAATTACGAAAACCTGCAGAAACAGGTGGCCACCCAAATTGAACATGCCACCAACGAGGTCGAAGAAGAGAAGAACACCCTGGCGGCCATTATGGCGGAGTTGCAGGAAGGCGTCCTGATCTGTAATCGAGAAGGCCGAATTTTATTTTACAACAAACAGGCCCGTCGATTTCTTGCCAAAAACCAAGAAGAGGAAAAACAAACACCAGACCGGTTTATCGGCCTTGGCCGTTCCATTTTCAATATCGTCGAGAAAAATGTGATTGTGCACGCATTGGATGAAATCGATGAAAAGATGAACCGCCAGGAAGAAAATGTCGCCTCCTATTTTGTGTTGTCCGGGAATCATGGGCGCCTGATGCGTGTGGAAGCGGTCCCCATTATCCGAAAACCGGCAGTATTCACCGGCTTTATTCTAATTTTGACCGATATTACCCGCCAGCTGGCATCCGACAGTCGTCAAAATCGATTGTTGCAAACCCTTTCCCGGGGAATTCGGGCATCTCTGGCCGGCATCCGTTCCGCCATCGAAGCCATCATCGACTATCCGGACATGCCGCCGGAACGACGGTCGGAATTTAATCAAATCATTCATGGGGAAACCTTGAAGCTTGGGAACGTGTTGGCCGGTGCTTATGATGAATATGCCAGTCATTTCAAATCCCAGTGGCCGCGTGTTCCGACCCTTGTTACCGATATTCTCGAAGTCGTCCGTAAAAAAGCATCTGAAGTTCTTGATGTCCATCTAACAATGGATACTTACCGGGTTGATGAAACGATCAATGTGGACAGTTACCTGTTTATACAAACCATCCTTTTCCTGCAGAAACGGCTGCGGGACCATACCGGCTGCCGTAATTTTTCCTGCCGTGTCGAAAGAGCCGAAAAATATGTCAACCTGGATCTGATGTGGAAAGGGGCACCCGTTTCGATGGATTTTTTGCATCAGCTCGAAAATCAGCAGCTTTTTGTGGGAGATGAGGGTGTACCCGTTACGTTCAAGGATGCCATCGGGCATCATGAAGCTGAAATATGGCCCCATGTTTATCAAAAAAACGGTCAGACGGGAATTCGTTTAATGCTGCCTCTCGTCCAGAAAACGAACAAAGAGCACAACCGTCAGTTCAGCATCATGCTGACCAGCCGGCCGGAGTTTTATGACTTCGATCTGTTCCATCAGCCGGGACAGACGCCGGAAAAGGACAACCGCAGCCTTACGGAGTTGACCTATACCGTATTCGATACGGAAACCACCGGATTGGATCCACGGGGCGGAGATGAAATCATCTCCATCGGTGCAGTAAGGATTGTCAACGGACGCATTCTGCGGGATGAGTTTTTCGACTCGTTTGTCGACCCCGGGCGTTCCATACCAGAAAAATCGATTCGTATCCACGGCATTCAGCCGCATATGATTGTCGGTCAGCCTGGAATTGGTGAGGTGCTGCCCGATTTTTACCGGTTTTGCGAGGATACCGTTATAGTGGGCCATAACGCAGCCTTTGATATGAGCATGTTTCAGATGAAAGAAAAAGAAACCGGTATCATTTTTCAACAGCCTGTCCTGGATACCATGCTCCTGTCCGATGTGGTTCACCCATCCCAGAAAAACCATACCATTGAAGCCATCGCCAATCGTATGGGCGTTAATATCTTCGGAAGGCACACCGCACTAGGGGATGCTATTGCTACCGGGGAAATGTTTTTAAAACTGATCCCGTTGCTGGATAATCTGGGTATCCGGACGCTCAAAGAAGCCCGAACGGCCTCACAGAAAACATATCACGCGCGCTTGAAATACTGACCGGCTAACCTGAATTATACCATAGACGTTGTTTTTTTCACGGGCAGCGTTACTGAAAACGTCGATCCTTTACCAGGTTCACTGGTAACCCATATTTTTCCTTTGTGAAAATCGATAATACGTTTGGCGATGGTGAGCCCGATTCCAGTGCCGGCCGGCCGGCCGGCGTGTTTGCTGTGTATCTGAGTGAATTCTCGAAAAATGAATTCCAGCTGATGTTTTGGTATTCCGATTCCGTTATCGGTAACGTCAATCCGAATATCGGTTACCTGGTCGGCCGCGCTTATCCAGATTCTGCCGCCGTTGTCCGGACAAAATTTGGCGGCATTGGAAATCAGGTTTACCATCACCTGGATCAGGCGATCCCTGTCTCCGGGTATGACCGGCAGGTCGTTTTGCAGATTCTTGTTCAGCTCAATATTTTTGTGGCGGATGAAATGGCTGTTGGCGGTGACCGCTTCCTCGATGACCCGGGCAATATCGACTTCGGTAACCTGCCAGTTCATTTTTCCGGATTCAATCTTCTGAAAATCTAGTACCTTACCAATGAGGCGGCTGAGCCGCTCCGTTTCCCTGATAATGATGGAGGTAAATTGCTCATGTTGTTCGGCAGGCACATGGGGGGTATCGTGCAGAATTTCGGCCAATGAATGGACAGAGGTCAAGGGCGTTTTTAATTCGTGTGTAACGGTGGCGATAAATTCATCTTTGAGACGGTCCAACTCCGTCAGCCGTTCATTGGCCTTGCGGAGTTCCCGGGTAAGATCTTCCAGTTCGCGGCTGTATGCAATCACTCGC
>CAZKYZ010000260.1:0-5691 GCA_964557055.1 uncultured Desulfobacterales bacterium | reverse complement strand
ACGACGGCCGAGTCGTCCACAATGAGGACCTTGATAGTCGTAAGATGCTTCTCTAAAACAGTCGGTGTCATTATTGGTCTTTCTTGTATGATCTACATCTTATACGGGATTCAACTCCAGAATTTCGCTGAGGACATCACGTATAGTTTCAGCGGTAAAAGGTTTGTGAATATACGCTTTTACACCTTGGCTGCGAAGTTCGTTGATTCTCGCATCCTTAGTGTGGGTGGAAATAATAGCCACGGGAATATCGGCCGTAGCGGGATTGGCCAAAACGGCGGCGGCCATTTCCATCCCGTTCATTTCCGGCATGTTGATATCGGCCAGAATCAGATCGACGGAATGCTCGCTGAGTAGCTCCAGTGCTTCGAGACCATTGCCGGCCTCGAAGATTTCCTGCACGGGCACATCGATCATACCGATGGTCTTTTTCAGCACCATCCGCGTTACCGCAGAGTCATCGACAATGAGAATTTTATAAGCCATCTTACCAATCCTTCCTCAATTCCGGAAACATTCGTGGTTTCACATCTTCATATACGTTGCTGGTTGGATATAACGGAATTCATGCTCGATACCGGTCAAAGATTCGGAATGCCCGATACAAAGAAGTCCCCCGCTGTCCAGACACTGCCAAAATCGGTTTACCAGGGCAGCCTGAGTCGGTTTATCAAAATAGATCATAACATTCCGAGCCAGAATAATGTCAAAGGGGCCATGAAACGGCCAAGAGTCCATGAGATTCAGATACCGAAATCGAATCATCTGTTTCAGTTCATTTCGGACCTGATAGACTTTCCGGCCTTCGATACGGTTGGCGGCGAGGAAACGCTGTTTCTGCTGACCTGTCAACGGTTCGACGCGCTGCGGATCATACGTACCCATTTGTGCTCTTTCCAGAATCCGCGTGGATATGTCCGTGGCCAATATCTTAATGTCCCAACCGGGCTTGTGCTGGAAGGCCTCGGCCAAAGTGATGGCCAGGGAATACGGTTCCTCCCCGGAAGAACAAGCGGCGGACCAGGCACGAACGCGGCGGTGGGCCGGGTTGTTTTTTCGGGCAATCAAGTCAGGCAGATACGATTGTCGTAAATAATCAAAGTGTTGTTTTTCCCGAAAGAAAAACGTCAGATTCGTACTGAGCGCATCTACGGCGATGGTAAATTCGTCTTTTCCCTGATCCGACGAGATGTAGTCGATATATTCCGTAAAGGAATCGAAGCGGCTCTGACGCACCAGTTTGGCCAATCGCGACTGCACCAGGCCTTTTTTGCCGTCGTGCAGATTGATGCCGCAATGCTGGTAGATCACGTCGCTGATGCGTCGGAAATCCTTATCACTCAGGGTTAATTTTTCCAGGGCCGATGAGGCCATAAGGTTTACTCCTATTATCCAGATACCACCTGTTCGGCTTCGGTATGCTGAGCCAGTTGAATCAAACCGGGCACATCCATAATCAGGGCCACATTGCCGTCGCCCATAATCGCGCCTCCCGATACGCCCGCAATAGAGCCGAGGTAACTACCCAGATTCTTGATCACCACCTGTTGTTGACCGGCCAGATCATCCACCAGTAAACAGCACCGTTTCTCACCGTCCGTTACGATGACTACCAGTCCCTGGCAGGGATCCGTCGTACGCGGTTCAATGTCGAACAACTCATACAGCCGGACCAGAGGCAGCAAATCACCATGGATCATAATCGCTTCGCCCTTGCCACCGTACACACTCGAGAGCTGCTCGGGATTCGGTCGCAGACTGCGCTCGACCGACAGCAGGGGGATGATATATTTTTCGTTGGCAACCGTAACGATCTGTCCGTCAATCACCGCCAGGGTCAGTGGCAATCGAATACTGAACACCGAACCCCGCCCCGGTGTCGAATCAATATCCACTCGTCCGCGCAGAGATTCGATGTTTTTGCGTACCACGTCCATGCCGACCCCCCGGCCGGAGATGTCGGTTACCTTCTGGGCCGTAGACAGGCCCGCGTGAAAGATCAAACGATAGATTTCCTGGTCCGAGAGTCCCTGGCCTTCTTTGACCAGGCCGTTTTTGATTGCCTTTTCCAGGATGCGGTCCCGATCCAGCCCTTTGCCGTCATCGGCAATTTCAATCACGATATTTCCGCCCTGATGATAGGCACTCAATTTGATCTTGCCGGTACGGGATTTCCCCGTTTTCTCACGCTGCTCGGGCGTTTCGACGCCGTGGTCCACCGAGTTGCGCACCATGTGCACCAGAGGATCCGCGATCGATTCGACCACGTTTCGATCCACTTCCGTATTCGCCCCTTCCATTTGAAAGTCGATTTCCTTGCCGGCCTTGCGGGACAGGTCGCGTACCAACCGCGCCATCTTCTGAAAGACACCCTGCACCGGCACCATGCGCATCGACATGGACAATTCCTGTAGATCGCGGGTAATCTTGTTCAATTGCCTGCTGTTGCGTTCCAACCGCTGATTACTGCTTACATAGTCGGTCAAGTCCTGGCTGACCATGGATTGGGACACCATCAATTCGCCCACCATATTGATCAGCGAATCCAAGCGAGTGGTGGTAATTTTTATCGTGCTTTCGGCGTGGATTTTCTTGCCTGCCGCCGGCGGGCCGGCCTTAGCTGATTCGGCCTGCTTGCCCAGGGCCTCTCTGATCTGGGCAGGGTCCACGCCTTTTTTCTCCACCAGAATTTCACCCAGCTTCTTGTCGGGCGATTCGCTGCGCTGCTCCTGCAACGCCTCCCGCACTGTAGCCCGGTCCGTTGCCCCCTGCTCTATCAATTGTTCACCCAGCCTGGCAGGTGGGCTTTCGCCCGAGGCGCAAGCTTTGATTCTTTCTATCAGGGTCGATGGATCCGGGGCCGAAAACGGCTGCTGATTCTCCACCGCTTCCTGCAAAACAGTCAGCATATTTTTCATGGCGTCGGTCGATTCGAATACCACGTCGATACTCGCTCCGGTCAGTGTCAGCTTGCCCTTGCGGGCCAAATCCAGCAGATTCTCCGTGGCGTGCGCCAAAGCAACGATCAGCTTGAGATTGAGAAAACCGGCCACCCCCTTGATGGTATGGAACGCCCGAAAAATGGAATTGACGGCATCGTCATCTTCGGGATTTTCCTCGATGGTGAGCATATCTCCTTCGGCCGTTTCCAGATGCTCATTGGATTCGTTGATGAAATCCATCACCAACGAAACCTCATCCCCGGCGATGGTGATCGGCTCGTTGGCGGGATCGGCTGCTTCCTGGTTATTTGCTTTGGCCGACTTGGCAGCGGCCTCTTTTTTTTGAGTTGTCTGGTCGGACTCATTGGCATTGCTGCCGGTATCTTCGCCGGATAATTGTTCAATAGCTTTTAAGAGCCAGTCTTTGGCGGCGAACAGTTTTTCCGCGGGGAAATCATCGCCGGCTTCGATCAGCATAGATTCCGTCTCATGGCAAAATCCGGAGACCTCCTGCAGTCCCATCAACCCTGTTTCGCCTTTGAGATTGTGCAGGATTCCCTTGATTGCGTTACGGTTTTCTTCGGTGGGGTCCTGTTCCGCCGTTAAAATCGCTGTCTCCAGATTGGCTAACACATCCGGCTGACTGGAGAGGAATTCCCGAAAGATCGCCTCGTCCACATTGTCCGGCAGGGAGATATTTGGAGTCTCTGATTCTGTCGGCTTCGATTCCGGTTTTTCCTCGTTTGGCCCCAGATTCAATGCGGCGGGGAACTCTACTTCGCTACCATTGCCTCCTTGTGATATCTTCTCCAGCAAATTCTGTAGCGACTCGCAGGTCGCTCCGACAATTTTGAATGTTTCGGCCGCGTCTTCGGTCTCCTGCAGAATGATTTTCTCGATCAAGTCTCCTGCCGCAGAAGTTGCCATATGGATAATCTCACGTTGCTTATCTCCCAGAGATTCGATTTGTCCGATCTGTTCACGGATTTTCTCAAGCCCACTGTGCAAATCCGCCAGCCCCGGCAGATCGTCCGCTTCTACCTCGACAATCTGTAATACCACTTTTCTAACCTGTTCGAGCAACTGTTCCATCTTTTTTATCCTTAAGTGTAATCGAGCCCATAATAAGGCGTCGGTTTCGTCGGTATCTTATTCTCAATCACCGGAGCGAAGAAGCTTATCCAGATTCTTCCAGTACTCCACCTCCCAGGGCGTGCCACCGAGATCGTGTTCCGAGCCGCTCTGCTCATCCACGGCAACAATGTGCAGGTCGTTATCAACCTTGCGGGGGACGATCTTCATGGGACCGGACAAAGCAGTGGAAATAGTGGCCTGAACGCGCGGGAAACGAATCACGCAACCCGAATAGATGGTACCGCTGACGACAAGTTCTGCTAGGGCGCTTTCTTCATTTTTACGGGCGATCTGGCGGAGCTGCTCGAGCATCTGCTCGGCGGTATCTTCCAGTTCGCTCGCCTGGTAAAGCAATTCCGTGGCCTTTTCTTTCTGCTCGGAGGTAAGGTATTTCTGGTTTTGCAGGAGGGGTTCGACCGCCTGTTTGACTTTTTCCGCCTTTCGCCGGCGCTGTTGTATCTGCGGTGCAAGTTCTTTATATCGCTCCTGCAAATTCTGGTCGATGCCCAGCTCAATGATGGTCTTTATATTAGCTTCCGATCCGAGCGTTTTTACCGTAGCCCCGCCCATCGCTACCGTGCAGCCGCCTATCAGATCTCCGTTTCCAATGAGTAACCGTCCCCGGCATACCAGATCGCATTGAATGATTTCCTTTTCGACCTCCACATTGCGACCGGCCTGTACTTTGGCATTGGTGATGTATTTGCTTCTGATATCTTGACCTGCCGAAAATATTCCCTTGTCTTTACCCGCCATGCCGCCGGTTACCACCAGATCGCGTTGGGCATGAATTTCGGCTGCCTCAGCCGTACCCCGCACCGCGATATTGTTGCCACCGTGTACCTTAAAGTTATCAAGAACATTCTTGCCGATATGGATATCCCCGGGAAAATCTATGTTGCCCACCGCAAAATCGACATTGCCGCGAATTTCCAACTTGGGTTCCACCGAGACCTTGCCACCGGCATATTCAACCTTACCATCACAGGTGGCATAAACGGTATCCCCTTCCTGGCGGACGTTTGGCCCCAAATGAAGTTGCGCCTCTGTCGCCAGCTTGCGGGAGATTTCCTTGCCGAAAACGTCCACACCGTTTTGACCTGGTTCCGGCGGGATCAGCCGCAGCAGTTCCTGGCCCTCCTTCGCCACGACGACGGAACTGTGGTCATAATGGCTCTGCCGCGACGCATCCTGCGGTTCTTCTGCCTGCTGATCGGGTTCGCTGGGGCTTGCATAGAGGATTTCGACCTTACCCGGTTGGTCTGGTTCGGGTTTGCGGCCCCGGGCGATGACGACCGGTTCGGGTTTTTCTTTCCCGGCCAACTTGGCGACGAAATCCGCCACGGCTTTTTTGCCTTCATCGTCAAGGGTGATTTTCATACCGCTGATCTGGTTGAAGATTTCTTCACAGGTCATGTTATCCGGCGGATCGGCGGTGTGCAAAGACAACGTCGCGATGAGCTTGTCGTTGCTGATATTCACCATAAACAATTTGTTTGCTGTCAGGGGCATGTCACTCTCCTTCTTTGCCGGGCGAATCCGCCAGACACGACACAAAAGTATTCTTTATGCCGGCGCCGACGCCTTCGCCTTCTTCAGGGTTTCCTCAACTTTG
>CAZKYZ010000259.1:0-5697 GCA_964557055.1 uncultured Desulfobacterales bacterium | reverse complement strand
TTTAGCAGAAACCGGTTTCTCCAAAGATGTGATTGCAGCGGTTCTCCATATTCCGGGGGACAACATCCCCAAAATATGGGCCCGGGTCGATGCCCTCCAAAAACTAAAATTAAAACCGGATTTTGAACCATTGGCGGCGACCTTTAAACGAGTCGTCAACCTTATCAAAAAATCGGAAACCGCTGAACATGGAGAAGTAGACACTGCTCTGTTCGAAAACGAAAGTGAAACCGCCCTGTTTGACCAGCTTAAAATCGTTGAAGAAAATGTCGGCGTGCACCTGTCAAAGGATCATTTTAAAAAAGGCCTTCTCCAGGCAGCTTCCTTGCGACCGTTTGTGGATGCCTTTTTCGACGGTGTTATGGTGTTGACCGAAAACAAAAAGCTGCAGACCAACCGTCTTGCCCTGCTCGGCAGAATCGCTTCGCTGTTCAATCAATTCGCAGATTTTTCTAAATTATCAACATAGGAGGAATAGATGCCGTTCGAGCCCGAAAAAGATAAAATTTTAAAAAATTGGAGATGTGATGAAACCGGTCTTGTCGTATCCATTAACCGGTACGCTGAAGGTGAGCCCAAAGTGCAAATCGGGCCGCGCATCTTTCTGAAAAAAGATGGCACCGAGAGTCAACGCAAGGCCGGCCGCCTTACCATTGAAGATCTGCTCTGGCTATATGATATTATTGATGAAATCAAAGATCAAATGACGGAACTGGCCGGACCGGAGTAACACCGAAAAAATCCATCTTCACGAACCACAGATTGCACGGAGAACACTGAGGAAAAACGCTTTTCCACATTTTTTTCCGTGTCCTCTGCGGCCTCTGTGGTTGTTTTTACGGCAGCATATCTGCGGATCCGCCACATGAAGCATGATCAAGCCATCGTCAATCCCATTGCCCCAACCCGGCAGCCGTCTCCGGCCAGAAAATTAATACTGGTCAGTAACGATCAGGACCTTGAAGGGCTTCGTCAGGCATTTATGCTGCGTAAAGAGACCTGCAGCAGATTGTTTACCAGCAGGGTCTATACGGGACAAGCCGGTGAGGAGGTCATCAGTCTGGCCGGTCCTTTTATCGGAAGCCCCTATGCCGTCATGCTCCTGGAAGTGCTGGTAGCCTGGGGTGTAGAGGTATTCGTACTTTTCGGTTGGTGCGGGGCAATTTCCCCGGATGTAATAATTGGAGATCTGGTTGTTCCATCAGCGGCTATCGTCGATGAGGGCACCTCAGGCCACTACCATAAAAACTTTTCGCAGCAATCTGCGCTGCCGAACGGCAAACTGCTGGCTCGCCCGTCACCGGAAATAACCGCACACATCATCAGCGCTGCGGATGGAAATGATCTGACGGTTCACCACGGCACCATCTGGACAACAGACGCGGTTTTTCGGGAAACACATGAAAAGGTTTCTGCTTTCCGGAAGGGCGGCGTTCTCGGAGTGGAGATGGAATCTTCCGCCCTATTTACGGTGGCGGCTTTTCGAGGCGTTGATATCGGCGCACTGTTTGTCGTTTCAGATGAGCTGGGTGCAACGCAGTGGCGCCCAGGTTTCCGAAATAAGATTTTCAAAGAAAACCGCCGCAAAGCCTATCAAACAGTGGTGAAATTATGCCGGAAAATCTGATACCCACCGAAATCATTGAGCAGATCGAGCGTCTGAAAGCAGAGCTCCACAGACATAACCACCGTTATTACATCTTGGATGACCCCGAAATTTCAGATGCCCAATATGACCGCATGATGCAGGATCTGATCCGGATTGAAAAAGATTGGCCGTCTCTTTTGACCCCCGACTCTCCTTCGATGCGGGTGGGAGCCCCTCCTGTCGACAAATTCAAAACCATCCGCCATTCATTGCCGATGCTGAGCCTGGACAACGGCTTCACGGACGATGATCTCTATGCTTTCGACAAGCGTGTGCGCAAAGGCCTCGGGGTCGAGGGACCTGTTCTATATACAGCCGAGCCAAAACTCGACGGCCTGGCGGTAGAACTGGTATATCGAAACGGTATCCTCGTTACCGCTTCCACCCGCGGGGATGGTTTGCAGGGCGAAGAGATTTCCGAAAACATTCGAACAATTGGATCGGTTCCCCTCAAACTGACACCTTTAAATGATGCCAACATTCCCGAACTCATCGAGGTCAGGGGCGAAGTTTTCATCGAGCATGAGGCTTTCACCGGTTTAAACCGCCAGCGGCTGGAAGAGGGCCTGCCGCTTTTTGCCAATGCCCGCAATGCTGCCGCAGGATCCTTGCGACAGCTCGATTCGCGCGAAACTGCCAAACGTCCCCTGGAGATTTTCTGCTATGGCACCGGCATCTTTAGCGGCGCCCCGACACACTCCCACTGGGAAACGCTGCTTGCTCTTCAAAAAATCGGATTCAAAATAAATCCGGATATACGGCCGTCTATCCGGATAGAAGCAGCCGTTGCGTACTTTCACGAAATAAATACCCGACGCAAAGAACTCCCCTATGAGATTGACGGGGTTGTTCTTAAAGTTGATGATTTCAGGATGCAGGAAGTTCTCGGTGCCACCTCAAGGAGCCCTCGATGGGCAATCGCCTATAAATTTGCCGCCGTCGAAGAGACAACGCTCATCTGTGATATCGAAATTCAAGTCGGCAGGACAGGCGTGTTGACGCCGGTCGCCATCTTGGAACCGGTCAACGTTGGCGGGGTCACCATTCGCCGGGCGACCTTGCACAATGAGGATGAAATTGCCAAAAAGGACGTCCGCAAAGGTGACACGGTATTTGTCCGTCGCGCGGGCGACGTCATACCGGAAGTGGTCAAAGTCGTTATCGAAAAACGTTGCGGCCATGAACTGTCATTTCAAATGCCGAACCGTTGCCCGGTCTGTTTCTCGGCTGTTTACCGTGAATCCGGGGAATCCGCTGTTCGCTGCATCAACGCTTCCTGCCCGGCGCAGGTTAAGGAAGGCCTCAAGCATTTTGTCTCCAAAGGTGCCTTTGATATCGAAGGGCTGGGATCTCGATTGGTTGATCAGCTTGTAAATCGTAAAATCGTTCTCTCCTGTGCGGATATTTTCCGACTTGACGAAAGCACCCTCAGCGGGCTTGATCGGATGGGAAATAAATCCGCCTGCAATCTGGTCCAGGCCATTCAGCAATCAAAGACGATCTCTTTGCAACGGTTTCTCTTTGCACTTGGAATCCGGCATGTGGGTGAGCATATCGCCCAAGTGCTTGCATTTTATTTCAGATCCCTAAAAGCGGCAATGGCTGCCTCTGCGGACGCACTTTGCCGTATTGACGGAATCGGCCAAACGGTAGCGGGAAGTGTCGAAAGCTTTTTCAACAGCAGGGAAAACCGCCAAACGATTCAGGCGCTAATCGACAACGGTATCCGGATTACCGACGTAACTTCAAATGCCGATAGCCAACTGGTCGGGAAAACCTTTGTCTTATCCGGTACCCTCGAAAATCTAAAGAGGGCGGAAGCAAAAGATCTGATAACAAGAGCAGGAGGAAGGGTTACCGGTTCCGTCAGCCGCAATACCGGTTATCTTGTTGCCGGCATTTCTCCCGGCTCAAAGGTGATTAAAGCACGTGAATTGGGTATCCCGGTGATCACCGAAACGGAGCTTATCAATCTGATTGAAAATGACTGAAGGGGGTTCCATGGCCGACAGTTTTCGTGTACACGCAATTATAAAGGGAAAGGTACAGGGAGTTTGTTTCCGTCTGGAAACAAAACATGCGGCGGACCGAAACAGCGTAACCGGATGGGTCCGAAACCTGCCGAATGGGACCGTAGAAGCCGTTTTTGAGGGGAAAAGGGGAGAAGTCGAAAATGTTCTTGCTTGGTGCAGACAGGGACCGCGATTATCAAAAGTAACAGCCGTTGAAACGGTACTGGAACCTTTCGAGGGCGCTTTCCCGAATTTTTGTATAACGGGATGAACGGGAGCGTTTCGGTCTGCCACGCCCCCGCTGCATCCTCGAACATCGGGCTCAAACAGGTAATTAAACAGACTCTTTAAGCTTTTTTCCGGGCTTAAATTTAACGACGTTGCAGGCCTTAATTTTAATGGGGTCACCGGTTTGCGGGTTCCGGCCTTTTCTGGCTTTACGGCGGGCTTTCTGGAAAGTACCGAATCCCACCAGGGTCACCTTCCCATCTTTTTTCTTCAGGGTTTTGGTGATGTTCGCTACAAAAGAATTCAGAGCCTCTGCTGCAGCTACTTTTGAGATCCCTGCATCACTGGCCATTTGCTCCACGAGTTCTGCTTTTGTCATTTTAATCCCCCTTTTTTATTGGTAGTGTTGTTGGCAAGCGCCTATTTTCAATAGATCCTTATAGCATGGCCCCCAGCGTGTCAACAGAATTCAACGCTTTACAACAATTAATTCGTTAAGAACCGGACCTGTCGGGTGTCTACAGAAACCGGCACCGGCAGAAATCAGAAGCGCGACAACTATGGCATCACCGGACGTTATAGAAAATCGCAGGGTTGATTCGTGTTTTTCCTGAAAAACAGCGATGACCGCCGCACGCTAAAACAGAGCATCGATAAACTGCTGGGAATCAAACTCCTGTAAATCATCGATATTTTCTCCCACACCGATATACCGCAAGGGTATATTCAATGAATTGCAAATGCCGATGACGATGCCGCCCTTGGCTGTACCGTCCAGTTTGGTGAGGGCAAGCGCGCTAATACTGAGCGTCTCGTTGAACAGTACTGCCTGCGAAACAGCATTTTGTCCGGTAGTGGCGTCTAGAACCAGAAGGATTTCATGAGGGGCTCCCGGCATTCTTTTGGCGATAGACCGTTTAATCTTTTTCAGTTCTTCCATAAGATTGGTTTTGGTCTGCAATCTGCCGGCCGTATCCACGAGAACGAGGTCGACCCCCCGCGCGATACCGGCTTCAACCCCATCGAACGCAACGGCTGCCGGGTCAGCGCCATCCTTGTGCCTGACAAGGTCTGCCCCTGCCCTGTCGGCCCAGATAGCGAGCTGTTCTACAGCGGCGGCTCTAAAGGTGTCGGCGGCTGCGATCAATACCTTCTCCCCATCAGCGCGTGCTTTGGCTGCCAGCTTTCCAATGGTTGTTGTCTTCCCGACACCATTGACGCCAACAACCATTACAACCCGGGGGGTCGCCTGAATGGCCGGTTTTTCCTGCTCCGCTCCGGTCAGCAATGTGCGCATCTCGCCTTTCAGTATCACCTTTAACTGTTCGGCTCCGGTGATCCCGACAGACTGTTTTGAAATCCGCGAGATCAGATCCATCGAAGTCTGGACCCCGATATCGGATGTGATCAGCAGTTCTTCAAGCTCTTCCAGCAGTTCTGCATCAACTTTTCTTTTTGCGGCAAAAAGGTCTTCAATGTCGGTGTTCAAAACCTCTCGAGTCTTCGACAACCCCCGCTTCAAGCGGCCCAGGAAACCTGTTTTTTCGGATGCCCCTCCATTATCGTCTGGCTGTTCTTCAGCAGGCGTACCATGGCGTTTGAGGCCCTGCTCCCCCAAAGCGGCCTTCTGGCTGTCCGCCCTATCTTTGGCATCTGATCGGGCATTGTCGCTCTCCCCCGAAATCGGCGCAGTCATATCCTCCCGCTGGGGCTGTTCTTTCTCTTTTGTCTTCTTTTTGGCAAACCATCCCATTGCTGGCATCATCTCCCGATAACCCGGAGCCCCTACTGGTCGGCTGTTATCTATTA
>CAZKYZ010000258.1:1892-5733 GCA_964557055.1 uncultured Desulfobacterales bacterium | reverse complement strand
GTGAGTGGTCCATAGCGGCTGGTCGATAAAATCCAGGGTAGGCAGTTCGTTTTTCAATAAATCATTATGCGGACAGGAAAAAACAGGACCGGCCTACCGGTTGTTCTTTGCTTCTTCCAGAGCCGATTCCACCAAATTTCGAATATACTGGAGCCTGGCTTCCGTCGTTGCCTCAAACCGAAGGACAAGCGCCGGTTGCGTGTTAGAGGCCCGCACCAATCCCCACCCGTCATCAAAAAGGACGCGGACACCGTCAATATCGACAACATTGTAGGCGGAGCGAAAATACTCGCTAACTGTCCTGACAACCTCAAATTTACGATTATCGGGACATTCCACCCGGATTTCGGGAGTGCTGAAAGTTTTCGGCACATCATCCAGCAGGGCGGACAAAGGTCTGTCGGTTCGGGATAGAATTTCCAGCAGCCGCAGGGAAGCATAAACGGCATCATCGTATCCGAAATAACGGTCTGCGAAAAACATGTGCCCGCTCATTTCGCCGGCCAGCTCTGCATTTACCTCCCGCATTTTCTGTTTGATCAGGGAATGCCCCGTTTTCCACATGATGGCCTGACCACCATGTTTTTCAATGTCATCATACATGGTTTTTGAGCATTTCACCTCAGACACGAAAACCGCGCCCGGCTTCCGGGATAGTATTTCTCTTGAAAACAGAATCATCAACCTGTCGCCATAAATGATATTCCCTTTTTCATCGACAACGCCGATACGGTCGCCATCGCCGTCGTAACTGATTCCCAAATCCAACTTTTTATCTTTTACCATGGCGATAAGATCCGTTACGTTTTCGAGCACTGTCGGATCCGCTTCATGATTGGGAAAATTGCCGTCCATATCACAGTAAATGCCATGGACCTCGCAACCCAGTTTTTTCATGAGCGGCACCGCAATGACACCGGCAGTCCCGTTGCCTGCGTCTACGCCGATGCGGAGTTTTTTCGATATATCGGTGATGGCTTCAAGATGGGCCATATATGGTGTCACGACATCCACGGCGGTTTTCCCGCCGGATCCGGACTCGAAATCGGCCGTTTCGATCATTTCCCGGATGATCTGGATATCCTTTCCATGAATGGAGTCCTCCCCCAGGTTCAATTTAAACCCATTATACTGCGGTGGATTATGACTGGCGGTTACCATCACGCCGCCATCGGTATGAAGATGAAGGATGGAAAAATAAAGGATCGGGGTCGGACAAACGCCGATATCAACGATATCACACCCGGTGGCATTCAGTCCTTCGGCCAGTTTTTGGGCATACAGGTCTGACGTGATCCGGCAATCTCTTCCCACGGATATACGGCGGCACCCATTCCGCTTGAAAAAAGAGCCGATACCCTTTCCAATCAAAATTACCTCATCCGCGGACATATCTTCACCCGCAACCCCCCTGATATCATATTCTCTGAACATTTCCGGATTCATATATACCTACTTTCCTGCTATCCCAATGCGATCGTTACGATGCCTGCCACCCAGCAATAGGGTGCGAACAGGTATAGACGTCCCCGCTGGACAATATAGACAAGCAACCGCAGGGCGGCATACCCGATGAGACCCGAGGTAACCGTACCGACAGCCATGGCAATCGGCGGTATCGGGCTGAATTCCGACAAATCCACCAATACAAGAATGACGGCGCCGAAAACCGCAGGAATGGATAGAATAAAAGAGTATGTCGCTGCTGTTTTGCGATTCAGGCCCAGCAGCAGACCAGCTGCTATGGTGGTGCCGGATCTGGATAGGCCGGGGACAATCGCCAACCCCTGAACCGTACCGATCAGCAGGGCATCAACGATGGTCAATCCCGCAGCGTCCCTTCCCGCGTCGGCAGGACCTTGTTCCCCGTGCGAAAAGAATCTCGTGATAAACAGGCATATGCCCGTCACAATCAGCATAAAACCGACCATACTGACGGATGAAAACAGGAGTTTGGACACCCGGTTGAGCAGCAGTCCGATCACTGCCGTGGGAATCGAACCGAGTACCACCATAACGGCCATCCTGCGGTTTTGAATCCGCTCTCTGCTTTGCGGGTCGGCAACGTCATGTCCCGGGGCGCTGACCGGCCCCACGACGGCCCTGATGATTTTGGCAAGATCGTTCCGAAAAAAAAAGCAGACGGCCGCCAGGGTGCCCAGGTGGACACAGACGTCGAAATCCAGCGCCGGCTCCGTCATACTGAAAAGGTGCTGCATGATCACCAGGTGACCCGAACTGCTGATGGGAAGAAACTCCGTCAACCCCTGAACAATACCCAGTACAACTGCTTCAAACAATTCCAAAAATGCACTCCGATTCTACCCTTTGATGACGGCAATGGGCCTTAGCTTAACCACTTTCCTGGAAAGTCCCGCTTGGTGAACGATATCCACCACCCGGGAAATGTCTTTATACGCGTCCGGCATTTCTTCTGCAAGGGTCGACCGCCCCGTCCATCTGACCAGGATCCCTTTTTTTTCCAGCTCCTGCTGAATGTCCCTGCCCCGGCTTTGTTTGCGGGCGGCGGTTCTGCTCAGCACGCGGCCGGCACCATGGCAGGTTGATCCGAACGTTTCTTCCATGGCTTTCTGGGTTCCGGACAGTACAAATGAAGCTGTGCCCATATCTCCGGGAATAATTACCGGCTGCCCGACATCTCTGAAATCGGCACAAATTGTTTCATGGCCCGGGGCAAACGATCGCGTGGCCCCTTTACGATGCACACAGACGACAGTCGGTCGGCCGTCCACCAGGTGAACTTCTTTACGGGCAATATTGTGAGAGACATCGTAAACCTGATGCATGCCCAGATCCCGGGGGCCCATCCCCAGAATCTTCTGAAATGCCTCTCGGCCCAGATGGAGCAGAACCTGGCGGTTGGCCCAGGCATAGTTGGCGGCACAGGCCATGGCACGCATATAACGTTCTCCCAGATCCGACCCGATAAACGCACAGGCCAGCTGGCGATCCGGCAAATGAAATCCAATCCTGGTAAGGTTCCTGTTCATTTTTGCGAGAAAATCATCGCACACCTGGTAACCGAGCCCTCGGGACCCGGTGTGCAGCATCACGGTAACCTGGTCTTTAAACAGTCCATATACCTGCGCGGCCTTTGGGTCGTATACCTCATCGACAACACCGATCTCCATGAAATGGTTGCCGGCCCCAAGGGTACCCAACTGGTGTACCCCGCGGGTCATCGCCCGTTGACTGACCTCGGAAGGATCTGCTGCCGGCAGGCAGCCGCCGTCCTCGGTACGTTCAATGTCGCCTGGCTCGCCGAATCCCTGCCGTACCGCCCAGGCACTCCCCTGCTGCAGAACGGCTCTTTCTTCAGCACTGTTTAGTTTTATAGAACCGGTGGAACCAACCCCCGCTGGAATTGCCCGGTATAAACCATCCACCAGTTCCCGTAACCGTGGGCGGATTTCGTTTTCCTTCAAAAAGGTGCCGCAAAGTCTCACACCGCAATTAATGTCATAGCCGACACCGCCCGGTGAAACGACTCCGGATTGCCAGTCAAAAGCAGCAACCCCTCCGATGGGGAATCCGTATCCCCAGTGGATATCCGGCATGGCCAGGGACGCCTTCAGGATGCCGGGAAGGGTGGCGACATTCCGCACCTGGGTAAGGCATTTTTCCTGCTGAAGCCCCAGCAGCATCTCCTTGCTGGTGTATACCAATCCCGGTACGTTCATGTCACCGGTTCGAGGGATTTCCCAGCAGTATGCATCTCGCGGTCGAATATCCATAAGCCTTACCCATTGTCGTCATGCCGGACCGGATAAGCCCGCCCCGGCACTGTTTTCTGCGGGACACCTCTGATTGCCGAAGTAAT
>CAZKYZ010000258.1:0-1792 GCA_964557055.1 uncultured Desulfobacterales bacterium | reverse complement strand
GCGTTGATCCGGATGCTGGTGCCAAATCAATTCGCCCGTTTTGGCGGTGTTGTAACCGCCCAGCATCTCCACGCGTTTTTTAAAAGCAGCTGATTGGATCGTATCCAGCAGGAGTGTCATTTTATCGGATTCAATAAATTCCGAAGGAATGATCAGATCATACTGCTCGGTAACCACCGGCAGGAAATCCAAATCAAGGGCTTTGGCAGCCGCATAAATCCCCATTCCAGTGTCCGCCGTCCCGCTTACCACCGCCGCAGCGACCGCCATATGGGTGAATTCTTCGTGCTGGTAACCATGAATATTCTGGGGAACAATCCCCGATTCAGCGATGCGATAATCGAGGAGAATCCTGGTTCCTGATCCCTTCTGCCGGTTGATAAACGAAATATCCCCGCGGGCCAGATCTTCGATGCTGCGTATATTTTTGGGATTACCCGGCCGAAGCATCAGCCCCTGATCCCGAAAAACCAGGTTGACCAGTCGTACGTCACGGTCGCCCAGATACTTTCGTATATAAGAGATGTTGTAGGTGCCGTCCCGGATGTCCAGCAGATGTGTCCCGGCCAGATGACAGACACCGCGCCTGATGGCCATGATACCCCCCATACTGCCGACATGACTGGAAGAAAGGGTAATGTCGTTGCGCTCTTTTCGAATCTGGTCGGCAAGCAAATCAAGGCTGTTATCATGGCTGCCCACACATACAATTGTATTGTCTATGGCCGTCTGGGAGCGCAGAAGCTCGGCTGTAACCGGTTCGTCCTCGGGCAGACCTTCCTGGTTATTGGGAATCCGGATAATTCCGTGTGCTTCCGTCAGCGTGGTAATGGCTCCCGAACCTCTTGGAAGCGGGGTTGCCGTCACGCGCCCCCCCACCCGTCCCAACTTGACGCGCACAAACTCTTCAACACCCAGCCGGGAGGGGATTTTACGGGTCGGCACGACATCCAGGGTTTCCCGGGAAAGAGACGGGCGGCCTCCGAATTTCAACAGCAGGGGCTGAACAAACTGTTCAAAAGCGATAATGGCGGAAACCTGGTATCCTGGTATTCCAAAGATGGGCGTCCCGTCGATATCGCCGACGACGATCGGTTTTCCCGGCATGATCGTCACCCCGTGGATCAACAAATTCCCAAGCGACTCAATAACACTGCGAGCATAGTCTTCCGAACCGGCCGAAGATCCCCCCAGGATAAAAACCATATCGTAACCATCATCAACGGCGGCCCGTACCGTCGCCGAAATGGTATCGGCATCATCTTTCAAAATATTGTAGCGTTTGAATGTCCCGCCGCAGGATGCCACCAGGCTGCCGAGTACGAATGAGTTTGATTCCAGAACCTGGCCGGGTTTCAGGTTGCGGATTTCCGTGCCACGCCAATCCACCAGCTCCGTTCCGGTGGGAAGAATTTTCACCCGCGGTTTGGGGATCACGGAGACCTCAAATACACCGGCTGTCAGCAATGCCCCGATACAGTACGGTGTCACCAGATGTCCCCGTGGAAACAGCAGTTCGGTTGCGACGATATCTTCTCCCATTTTGCGGACATTTTGCCACGGGAACACCGGAGCTTCGATGGTGACGGTTCCCCTGTCGGGCTTCTCCAGGAGATGTTCGATCATAATGACGGCATCCGTCCCTGGTGGCATCACGTGGCCGGTGTTCAGGGGGAAAACATCCCTGTCGACCACCAGCTCTTTGGGCTGGGTCTCAGAGGCACCGTAAGTGGCTTCCGCCCGCACGGCAACACCGTCCATTGCGGCGGCATTGAAACCAGGTGCCGACAGT
>CAZKYZ010000257.1:0-5737 GCA_964557055.1 uncultured Desulfobacterales bacterium | reverse complement strand
GTATCAGTGGTTTCATGAGAAATGGTTCTGACGGCCTCACCCGCCTCACCAACGCTTTTTTTGACCTCTTCGCTGATTCTTACCGTATTCTCTGAAATCTCATTAATGTTGGGGATGATTTGGTTAAAATAATCTTTGTTTTTTTGCAGCATGGTTGTGGCTTCTTTGATAAAGCCATTAATGTTTCTCAGCGTCACAATGGCGTATCCACCGGCCACTACAATTAAAGCAAAAACGATAAATATGCCCAGTTCATTCAAGGTAATGGATCCTTGCATATGGTTGTCCTTTTTTTGCGTTTTGAAAAGCAGTTTCTACCCAACTCTATTTTGGGGAATCTTTCTTCTTATCTCCATCTGATTTTTTTAAAGATTCTTTTACGGCCTCAGCGCCTTTTTGACCGGCTTCGCGCAAACGAGATTTCTTTTCCGTGGCCGAGGCGGATATTTTGGCTTTGGTTGCGGCAACATTAGCTTTAAAATTCTTAATGGTTTCGCTGGTTCGATCGGCAATTATTTGCCGGGTTTCTTTGCCTGATTTTGGGGCGAACAGGATTCCGGCCGCAACCCCCAGGGCGGAGCCGATTCCGACCCCTATGACCACATTTTTGGTTCTGTTTCGGCGCATATCCTTTGCTCGCGAACTCCCGACTTTTTTCACTTGATTTGCCAATTCATTCAAAATCACAATGTATCCTCCTGCCTTGATCATGTTTAACAACATAGTTTATTCCCCCCCTTCTGCTATATTTCGAGAGTTCAGAAAACTTTTCTACTGTCTTCAAAATAAAGTTCTTGGACCGCGGTATCCGTCGCCCCCTTGTAGTCGTTTATCCATGCAAAAGGCGGCCTCGTGGTTGCCAATCGCAAACATAATTGGCAATCATTTTCTCCGATATTTTCATGCAACTGGGGGGTTTACTGCGTTGTCTATTTGAACGCTTCCCCGACTTCTTCGGCCTTATCCTTTACGGCTTCGGTTGCCTCTTTGGCTTTATCGGAAGTCTCTTCCACGGCCTGGTCGATTTTTTCTCCGGCTTTTTCTGCAGGCCCTTTGGATTCACAGGCGGTAAATGCAAATATGGATAGACTTAAGACGATCATTGTGATTAATTTTTTAAGAATCATGGTTCCTCCATTTGTTTGTCAATTATGATAATTGCATGCCGCCCTGAGATCATCCCAGACCTTTCACCTCCCGATATGAATCCTGTAAAGAGAGCCTATGATCCCGAAGACACTCAACTGCCAGAGGACCACTGCAATAACCACGGCGACATTGAGGATTTTCTTCATCGTGGCCTGCATCGGTATGTAGCTGTTAATCGCCCATGTCATCAAAACAGTTTGCCTTTACCATCGGCGCCTATTGGGTCGGCCAAGGCATAAGCGGCACGGTGCTGACGCTGTTTTTCGGGCTGCCCTCGATGACCCGGTCGCTGTAGGAAACGTATACCAGCACATTGCGCTCGGGGTCGAAAAAGCGCACGACCTGAAGCGTCTTGAATACGATGCTGCGGTGTTCGTCGAAGACGCGTTCGCCGTCCTTGATCTCGTCGAGGAACCTAATCGGCCCGATCTGGCGGCAGGCGATGCTGGCGTCACTCGTATCCTCCGCCACGCCCATGGCGCCCTTGACGCCTCCGGTCTGAGCCCGGGAGATGTGGCAGGCAACCCCCTGGATTTTAGGATCGTCGAAGCCGTCGACCACAATCTTATCGTTGGGGCCGAGCCATCGGAAATTGGTGCTGATCGATCCGGTCACCCCACGTTCGGGACGGCTGAAAAACCACCATCCCAAGAGCACGGTGACCAGAAGGATTACGGCGCCTAAGATAATTCCGAACTTTTTCACGATGACTCACTTTCCTGGGGTAACCCCACCTGTTGTGCAAGCAGCCCCTCTTTTTCCCATGCAATGCAGCGGTATGATCTCGTCTTCCAGAATTTAGAATCCCAAAGACACCTCCAGGCCATAGTATTCAACCTTATTGATGTAAAACTGGCCGTGCGGATCAAATCCCTTGTACCACACGGCCATGAGGCGCAGGCGGCGCTGCCCCGGGTTGGAATGACCGAACTCGAGGCCAGCCTTTACACTAGTATCAATGGACCAGTTATGCTCCTCGAAACTCTTCATGTCCACCCCGACTATAGGCCTGCCGTTCCACACAAGCGGCTTGTTGCCGCAATACTCGATCCCCCAGTGGGCGATCATCGGCTCAAGATCAGCCGGTTCCTTGTGGACCAAGTACTCGCCGCCGCCGTACACTCGCCATTCGCGCCATTCGCGGGAATAGATGACCTCTATGGCTTCGAAGCTGAGGTTAACCCGTTCTGGAGGATTAACACTTTGGAGGAATTCATCCCCCAAGTGCGAGCTCTGGTGATAAATGCGCAAGCGCAGCGAATTGTCGCCAAGCCGGTAGGTAACGGGAATACCGATGGTGTAATCCGCGTTGATGAGATCGTAGGAAGGGGTGTCCAGGTTGAATTGGGCGAACAAGGCGCCTTCCACGCTAAGTTGCAGGCCGTCCCCCTCGTGGTCACCGAAAAACCTGTACATACCGAATGTCTCTCCAAAGCCGACGGCCGCCATGTTGTATTGCTCACCCAATGATTCGAAGCGAAGGAAACTGACGAAGAACCGCGGCTGCTTGGGGTCGGCGATAAGTGGCCGGAACAGGTCGCCCGTTGGAAAGGCTTCCCCTTCGCCGGTTATCCCCATAAACCTGCTTACCGCTCCCGGCTTATTGGCGTCTGCAGGCTTTACCACAAACGTTATCCCCTGAAGTCCGTCGATAGAACGCAACTGCTCGTCGGCCACCTCCTGTCGCATTGGGTCATCTTTAAACACGGTAATCGTGGCAACCCCGTTGACAATCTTTAGAATATAGCTGTCTCTCTCCCAGTTCAGGTTCCGCTCAAGGATGGAGGTAATATAACCGGTCAGAAATTCATCACCGGACCTGTCCGCAGCCATTGCAGGGGGAGATGGGAAAAGGAGTATGAGACAGAAAGCGGCGGCGCACAGCCGACCGGAAACATTGAGACATAAGGTGGTGATACGAAACAGCATGGTCGCTTTATCCTCCGTGATTGGGGGCCTGTGTGTTTTACCAAACCTTGGGTAGAGGTTGTTCAGATCTTCTTTCACCCAAGTACAGCATGCTTCCAGTTTCCTTAGATTTGATCCCGGTTCATGGCTTCCATCCGTTATGGGAAATCGTGCATCAGGAGCCCTTGACGACAAGGCCGTTTTCGACCGATTTCACATCCTTGATACTTTGGGCGATTTCCATTGCCTTGTCGATGCTTTGCTGGGAATCAACGACGCCGTTCAGCGAGACCACGCCGTTTGTCGTGATCACGTTGATCTGGAACACCTTAAGCAATGGGTCACCCAAAATATCCGCCTTGATCTTGGCTGTGATAGCGGCATCATCCAGGTATTCTCCGGCTTTTTCAGCGTTGTCGCTGATCGCTTCCTTGGCATCTTCAATTTTTTCGCCTACTTTTTCAGCTGCTTGATCAACTTTTTCCCCAGCTTTTTCGGCTGTGTCGCTGATCGTTTCCTTGGCGTCTTCAATTTTTTCGCCTACTTTTTCAGCTGTCTGATCAACTTTTTCCCCAGCCTTTTCGGCGGTTCCCTTTTGTTCACAACCGGCAAATCCGAGAAAAAAAGATAAGAAAACAACTATAAAGAAACCTCTGTGTAATAGACTCATTTTCAATCCCCTTCCGAGAAAGATGCATCATTGAGCAAATTAAAAATAATGGCCAACCACTTCACGATCAGATCATTTTTGCACCCAAGCCGCCAGCGTAAATCTGAGGCAAGTTTTAGCATGTCAGGACCCGGTAAAATATACGCCCACTTTGGATAGACACTAAGTGCCCCGTGGTTCTTAACCGCAAATATTCGCATGTGGGTTTTCAGATTGATCGAAAGAATTACCAGATCTTTCACTCCCCGCTATGAAATGTACCGATTTAAATCTTCTTCCAATGAATCGAGCCTTCGGGAAATATCGGCTCCCTCCTCGTATGTGGTGTATCGACCGCCTTCCGTCATTCGCAAATATTCTCGACGGATAGAGTCCAGCCGGTATTGGTATTCTTCCCCCTCTTTCTGGGGCAAACGTCTGTTGATTCTTCCATCATCGATTCTTCTTTGTAAGGCGACAATCCTCTCCCCGTTGCTATTATCTTCAATTCTTTCAGGTCGCGCATACGCTCTGCTAATTTCCTCTTCAAGCGTATCCAGTCGTCGATTGAGATTGTCCCACTCATCCCGGTAAACTTTTTTGTCTTTAAGATTGGTATAGTCTGTTCGAATACCTTTTAGCGTCGTCAGAAACATCTGTGACTGATCAAGGGAAAGCGTGCCGGTCTTCAACCCTTCCCCGATTTTTTCCTGGACCACGATCATCTTGTTCTCTGCACTCTTTTCGGAATCAGGCCACGTTTGAGGCATCATGGCGCAACTTGCAAGTAGCACCACTAGACAAACCGTTAATACCGCTGATATGAATGTGTTCTTCATTTCGTTACTCCTCCTTAAGGGTCTATTCCCTGTGACAGACAACGCTCGCCTATTTCACGATCAGATCATTCTTGACGGATTTGACGCCCTTGACGCTATACGCGATTTGGTTGGCCTTATCGACGGCCTGGTGGGAATTGACAAAGCCGCTCAGTTGAACGGTGCCCTTGTAGGTTTCTACACCGATCTGGAATGACTTGAGAAAGTCATCTTCGGCAAGCAGCGCTTTTACCTTGGTCGTGATGACCGAGTCGTCCACGTATTCCCCGGTGCTTGACTGTTTGGAGGTCGATGCGCAGGCCACCAAGGTGGCGACAAACATGATCAGAACCCAATAGCCCAAAACCCTACTTCTCGTTTTCATAGTCGTTACTCCTTAATTTATGGATACCGCGCCTTGTCCGGTGAAGGGTCAACGGGTCACACCCGTCTTCGTCCTTGAAGCACCTGAATCAGAATCACAATGATGGCGATGACCAGCAGGGCATGAATGATGCCGCCCAACGTGTACCCGGTCATCAATCCCAACCCCCACAAAACCAGGAGAATAACAAATATTGTCCAAAGCATATTGAGCTCCTTTCCAATGCCGCCAAATTGCCTCTGGCAGGCGTCTATCGTTACTTACCGACTGTTTTTTTGATCCTTCCGATCATTCCTTGCAGTTTTCCGGTTTTTCCTTCCACCCTGCCTTGTTCTTCCAGGGTCGGATTCCCGATCACTTTTCCGGCGATCTCCTTGATCTTGCCCTTTGCTTGGTGCAACTTGCCCTCTGCTTCGTCCCTTGTACCGGATTTCATGGTTGTCCTCCCCTTGGATTATGGACCCTTGCAAACACGAATTCATTCGCCTGTCCGGCGGCCATCTTTGCATAGATATTTATTTCGATTTAGTAGTTCAATCTTTGTGCCAGGTTTCCGATACGTAGCGTAATGTCACCCATTGTATTGATTCTTAAGCGCAACTTGTTTGAATGGCATTTACAGAGCGGCCACTGACCGCCCCATTAAAAAGGTCATATTTAACCGGTGGTCATATTTGACCCCCCCCTTTGCAGTCTCCCAAGTGCCCCTGGTGGTGGTGATAGAGGTGGGATAAATGATCTTGGAAGGAAAAAAAACCGCTGCTGCCCAGCAGGGAACATCAGCGATGTTTCTTCTGGGTTACAGGGCTTTGCCATGCAGGGGGATTT
>CAZKYZ010000256.1:0-5748 GCA_964557055.1 uncultured Desulfobacterales bacterium | reverse complement strand
GCTATGCACCACAACAGGCACTTGCTTCGCGGCGCCTCCGGTTTACAATCGCTCAAGCCGTCTCTGAACCAAAATCTACCATTCGTGGACGGACACTAGTTAGCACCGGCAATAGGAGAGGCCGGAAAATCACTTGCCATTTCGCATGACTATGATAAGGATTTATGCTACGATGTGGAGAAAAGTGGCAAAATTGAGAAGAAGGTTTATTCAGCGGCCTGGAAAGCGGGCCGGTTTTTTTAACCAATGCAAGGAGGTCATTATGAAAAAGAGTATATTTGGCGTTTTGGCTGTAGTGGTTACCCTCTGTTTTTCCATGGCAGCCATGGGAGCAGACATCGAGCTGGCAAAAAAATCGACTGTCCAGAAAATATTGGACAGGGGCGAATTGAGAGTCGGCTTCGAATCCGGCTATGTGCCGTTTGAAATGACCGACAAGAAAGGCAATTTCATCGGTTTTGATATGGATTTTGGTCGAAGACTCGCCAAATCGATGGGCGTGAAATTTGTCCCGGTCAACACCGCCTGGGACGGTATCATCCCGGCCCTGATGACGGACAAGCTTGACATTATCATGGGCGGCATGACCATTAACCAGGAAAGAAACCTTCAGATCAACTTTGCTGAACCATACATCGTCGTCGGACAGGCAATTTTGTTGAACAAAAAACATGAAGGCAAAGTACTTTCCTACAAAGACCTTAACGACCCCAAATTTACTTTGACGTCCCGCATGGGGACCACCGGTGAACAGGCAGCCAAGCGCATGATACCAAAAGCCACTTACAAGGGATTTGAATCCGAGGCGGAAGCCGGTATGGAAGTGATCAACGGCAAAGCCGATGCCCTGATTTATGACCTGCCGTTCGTGGGGTACCTGTACGGAAGCCACGGTGTTGGAAAAACAGTTTTCCTGGACAAACCGTTCACTTATGAGCCGCTGGGCTGGGGCATTAACAAGGGCGATCCCGATTTCCTCAACTATCTCAATAATTTTCTGCGGCAATCCAAAGGCGACGGTTTTTACGAAGAAACCTACAACAAATGGATTATCGGTTCAGACTGGAAGAAAGAGCTTGAATAGTGTGAATGTATAGTTGACTGTGCCGAAAAAACAGGCTGGCACGGGGCAGCCCCCTCGTGCCGGCTTGTTTCATAAAGACCAATCCGCAAGGGCGTTACCGGATAATTAAATGCAAATAATAAAGAGACGATCCGACGGTAAATGGGTGGCCGCATTTGTTGTGTTCGTGCTGGTCGGACTGGGGCTTTTTTACTACGCCACTCAAAAGATAGCGTATAACTGGCGCTGGAACCGAATTCCCATCTATTTTTTCTATGAAGACGTCGTTAAAATCAGATCCCCACTGGATGGCGAGGTCGATTCCATCACATTGTCCGGGGATAAAGCCATCGTTGTTGTAAAAGGTCAGGACGGGGAAGAGTCGTATGAAGTGCCGACAGCCGGCCTGATCGTTTCCGATGGGGAAATCATATCGCCGGGAGATGTACTGGGCACCTATTCGGAATGGAAGCCGGGGTTGTTGATGATCGGGCTATGGATCACCCTGAAGCTGAGTATCATGGCAACTATTTTCGGGATACTGATCGGTACGATCAGTGGGTTGGCTCGTATTTCCGCCAATCCGGCTCTTAGATGGACGGCCATGAGCTATGTCGAGCTGATCCGCGGTTCACCCCTGCTGGTCCAGATTTTAATCTGGTACTACGTCATCGGAACCGTGGTGAACGATTTGCTTGCCGCATACGAGATCGGCCAGATCCCTGCTTTCTGGTACGCAGTAGCTGCCCTGGCCTGTTTTGCGGGTGCCTATGTATCGGAGATCGTGCGGGCAGGTATCCAGTCCATTCACCGCGGGCAGATGGAAGCCGCCCGTTCTCTTGGTATGCCATATGCAAAGGCTATGTGGTATATCATCCTGCCGCAAGCCATGCGCCGGATTTTGCCCCCGCTGGCCGGTCAATTTATCAGCCTGATCAAGGATTCCTCGCTGTTGGGTGTCATCGCCATCCGGGAGCTGACCAAAGCTGCCAGAGAAGCGGTTACCTCCTGCCTGCAGCCCTTTGAGATTTATTTTGTGCTGGCGGCTCTGTACCTTGTGTTGACCTTCACCCTTTCCATGGCCGTTCAATATCTTGAAAAGAGGATGAAAATACAGTGATCGAGGTCCATAATCTCTATAAAACATTCTGGGTGCCCCACGAGGTAAAAGCCCTGGTGGATGTGTCCACCAGAATAGAAGCCGGCGAAGTTGTCATTGTCTGTGGTCCATCCGGATCCGGAAAAAGCACCTTCCTGAGGTGCCTGAACCGGCTGGAGGAGGCCGATTCCGGAAAGATCACCATCGACGGTGTCGATGTCCTCGGGCTGAAAACGGATATCAACGAACTTCGCGCCGAGGTCGGAATGGTTTTCCAGTCCTTTAACCTGTTTCCCCACAAAACAGTATTTCAAAACGTCACCCTCGCCCAGCAGGTCGTTCGCAAACGGAACAAGGAAAGCGCGTGGGAAAAGACCACCATGCTGTTGGAAAAAGTGGGTATTCAGGACAAAGCCAACGCCTTTCCGGACAATCTGTCCGGGGGACAGCAGCAACGGGTTGCCATTGCAAGGGCTTTGGCAATGGATCCCAAGGTAATGCTTTTCGATGAGCCGACTTCGGCGCTGGATCCCGAAATGATCGGGGAGGTATTGGATGTCATGAAAACCCTGGCAAAAGAGGGTATGACAATGGTTGTGGTAAGCCATGAAATGGGCTTTGCCAGAGAAGTCGCGGACAGAATCATTTTTATGGATGCCGGAGCCATTGTAGAAGTCGGTGCGCCAGAACACTTTTTTACCAATCCAACGCATGAAAGAACCAAACTGTTTTTAAGCCAGATACTGTAGCGGTAGTCACCTGTTGCGAGCATAAAACGAAATTCAGACCAGGTCTTGCTGCGAAATTGTTCAATATCCGAAACCGGTTACGGTACCCATAGATATTGAATTTTTAATCCCCAACATATTGTGGTATTTGCATTGAGCACCCACTTTCCCTTGTGTTTTTTCTTTACAAAATGATTCATTCTTGATAGTTTTCCCAAGTTAAAAAACAGTGTCGTCCTCTCCGAATTGGGTTCGGAATCGTATGGAAAGATAATCTGTCGGCCGATGAAATATCCTGCCGATGGGGCGGGGATGCGAAACGGCAGCATACTCCAGGAGATCTGTTTAGTTGAAGATAAAAAAAATCGAAATTACCGGATTTAAGTCGTTTCTCGAAAAAACCAGTGTACGCTTCCCCCGGGGAATCTGTGCCATTGTCGGTCCCAATGGATGCGGTAAAAGCAATGTTGTGGATGCCTTGCGATGGGTAATGGGGGAACAGAGTGTTAAACAACTCCGTGGAAAGAACATGGAGGATGTTATTTTTGCCGGAGCTGATGGAAGACCGCCTTTGAATATGGCCGAAGTTTCCCTGACACTCGAGAATGACAATGGCAATGCACCGGAGGAGCTTAAGGACTATACCGAGATCATGATTACCCGGCGTCTTTTCCGTTCCGGGGAGAGCGCCTTTTTTATCAATCGGCAACCCTGCCGGTTAAAGGATATCCATAACATTTTTCTCGGCAGCGGTATGGGATCCAAATCGTATTCGGTAATTCAGCAGGGAAATATTGGCGCCATTACCGAAGCCGGCCCGGATGAGCGAAGAGTTTTTATCGAAGAGGCCGCAGGGGTTACCCGGTTTAAGAGTCGAAAAGACGAAGCGATGCGGAAGGTAAAAGCGACCAATCAGAACCTGTTGCGCGTTCAGGACATTGTTCTGGAGCTGCAGCGCCAGATGTCGGGTTTGAAAAGGCAGGCCAAAAAGGCGGAACTTTTTAAAAAATATCAGACCAGAATCCGGGACATTGAAATTGTCCAGGCCATTGCCGGCTACGACGGCTTGACCGACGAGATCGAGAAATCAGCGGCTTTGTTACAGGAGCTCAAAGATGCGGATCTCGAACATTCATCGCATCTGCAATCTCTGGATGCTGCCGTAGAGGAAATTAAATTAAAGCGGTGGCAAAAAAACCAGGAGATTTCCGCTCAAAAAACCGTCAAATTCGAGACACAGCGTAAGATCGATCGGATGGAGGCAGAGCTTGAGCATCTCGGCAGCGATGCCGAGCGGCTCGAGAATGAAGCCAGGGAACTTGAGGGCGCCAAGGGGGCCGTGGAGGAAAAAAACAGCAGTATTGACGTAGAAATCGCCCAGGTCTCCGGCCAAAAGGAAAGCCTGGAAAGCGAGATCGAAAAACGGAAAACGGAACTGTCCGCGAAAAATCAGGCGGCGGAAGAAGTCAGGCAGCATGTGGACCGGTTGAACGGTGTCCTTGAAACAGACAAATCGGCACTTATGGAACTGGTCGCCCAGGAAGCCAGGCATAAAAATGTGTACCAGAATGCCATCAGCACCAAAGAAAACCTGGCAAGACGTCTGAAACGGATAGATGAAGAGGTGACCACTGCCGGTCGACAGGTGCGTCAGTATGAAAAAAACAGCGTAACGGTGGCCGCCCGCCTTGAGAAATTCAAAAAGGAAATGGAACAGGCGGATACCGACATTGCCGCCGCCGGATCCGTGCTTGATGATAAAAGCAAACAACTCGGCCAAAGTGTTAAGGCAGTACAGACGGTCGAGTTGGAAAGGAATGCGGCCAGATCCCGGTTGACTGCGTTAAAGAAAATGGAAGAAGGCTTTGAGTGGTACCGGGACGGTGTCAAAGCCATCATGAAACGTGATCCTGGATCCGAGAACGGCGAAACGGAGGAATTCCATCGACGATACGGGCATGGAATCAAGGGGTTGACAGCAGACATACTAACTCCCTTGGCGGGTTACGAGACGGCTGTCGAAGCCTTCCTTGGAGAGGCGCTGCAGTATGTGATCGTTGAAGACCAGGAGATCGGTTGCCGTTCCATTGATTACCTGATGTCCCGGGAAGCAGGCAGGAGCGGCTTTGTGCCCATGTCCGTCATTGGAAAGAGACCGTCTCACCAGGGTGCTTTGCCGGTCAACTGTCATCCACTCTTAGACATGGTGACGGTAAAATCGGGTTTTGAAAAGATTGCTGAATCGATACTGGGAAATGTTGTGGTCGCGGAGAATCTGGAAGAAGCTCTCGATTTGTGGAACCGGCAGCCCAACGGTTACACTGTTGTAACCAAAAATGGGAATGTAATTACCCGGGAAGGAATGATGACCGGTGGCAGTAATGACCCCCTTTCCGGTATCCTGGCCAAAAAGCAGGAGATAAAGGTTATCGGCGATCAGGTCGAGCAATTGAACCGTCAATTGGAGCTGTTTCGTCAGAAACAGCTTGAGATGGAAAAGGAGGTCCGCCAACTCGAAGATACCCTGCAAAAGACCGTGGAAGGCCGCAATGATCTTGGTCATGAGATTGTCGAAACGGAAAAAGATGCTTACCGGATATCCGAAGACCTGAGACATGCCAAACGGCACCTGGAAATCGTTACCCTGGAACAGGAACAACTGCTGGGTGAAGAGAGTGATATTGACGATGAAATGTCAACCCATAACCGATTACTTGCTGAGATCGAAAGTGAGGTAAAGGCAGTTCAACAGTCCGTGGCCGGGAATACCGAGAAACTCCGGCGAATTTCGGCCGACATGGGAAAGTATGATAGTCAGGTTGTCGATTTAAAGGTGACGTTTACGGCATTGAATGCAA
>CAZKYZ010000255.1:0-5770 GCA_964557055.1 uncultured Desulfobacterales bacterium | reverse complement strand
CATACAAAAGCTGCTTAATAAAGGCAAAGCCTACTATTGTACCTGCACCCCGGAAGAAATCGAGGCGATGCGTCAGAGGGGGATGGCCGACGGAGGCCGGGCGAAGTATGATGGAACCTGCCGTGAAAAGGGGCTTGCACCATCGGACGATGCTGTTGTGCGTTTCAAGGCGCCCATGGCCGGCACCACCGTTCTGGAGGATGTGATCAAGGGGAATATCGTATTTCAGAATGCGGAGCTGGATGATTTTATAATCGCCCGCAGTGATGGAACGCCCACCTATAATTTTGTGGTTGTCGTTGATGACATAACCATGGGAATCAACACCATCCTGCGGGGCGATGACCACGTGAGCAACACCCCCAAGCAGATCCAGCTGTACAAGGCCTTCGAACTGCCCCTGCCCGTTTTCGGCCACCTGCCTATGGTGCTGGGTGCGGACAAGACCCGGCTCAGCAAACGACACGGAGCCATGTCGGTTACCGCTTACCGGGACATGGGTTTTTTGCCGGATGCCATGATCAACTATCTGGTACGGCTGGGATGGTCCCACGGTGATCAAGAGTTTTTCACCCGGGAAGAACTGATGGACAAGTTTTCGCTGGAAAACGTCGGCAAATCGGCCGGCGTGTTCGATCTGGACAAACTGACCGCCCTCAACGCGGACCATATGCGTGCGATTGATCCGGTCCTGCTGGGGGATCTACTGATCCCCTTTCTGGAAAAAGAAGGCATCTCCACAGAAAACAACGCGCACCTGCAGGCTGTGATCAAGACCATGGCCCCCCGCAGCAAGACCCTGGTGGAGATGGCCCGGGGAGCCGCATTTTACTATGCCGACACCGTTGAATACGATGAAAACCCGGCAAAGAAGTTTCTGCGCCCGGCGGCCCGACAACCCCTGGAGGTGCTGATTTCCCAGTTGGAGTCCCTGAATGATTTTTCGGAGAAAGCCCTGGAAGAGGCGTTTGTGAAAACCATGGAGATCACCGAGCTGAAGCTCGGCAAGATTGCCCAGCCGGTCCGCGTGGGCCTCACCGGCACATCCGCCAGCCCGGGAATTTTCGAGATTCTCGAGATCCTGGGCAAGGAGAAGACGCTGGATCGCCTTCAAAAGGCCGTCGCGTTTATCAAACAACGGGAAGCAAGCGAAGAACAATAGAAGCTATCTTAAAGGAGCAGCAGTTTTTTCCTCTTGACTCGGTTTCCACCCTATTATAGTAAGCTAGGCTTACGAATTGTTGAGGGATGGTCTAATGGTAGGACGACGGGTTCTGGCCCCGTTAATCCAGGTTCGAGCCCTGGTCCCTCAGCCACAAAAAAACAAAGGGCTGTGAAGCTTTCTCACAGCCCTTTTTATTGACGGTTACGTAAAAGGTCCGATATCCGCATTACGCTTCATCCCTTGTCATTGCGGCGTACCATAAGTACGCCTCATTCCTCGGGATTCGCAAGCCTTGATATCGAACATTTTACGAAACCGTCTGAAACATGACTTTTTACGGAACCGTCTTTTATTTGTCCCCAAAGCTGATTCCCAAGGCCCTCGCCGTCTGCACCAGCTCACCATCCGGAGGAACCGTGCGGATTTTGCGGACGGCTTCGGCAAGGTCGACCGGAGCCATACCGTTTGCGGTCAGGGCCACCATCTTACCGAACTTTTTTTCGGCGATCAGATTGACGGCCGATACCCCAAAGCGGGTGCAGAGCTGACGGTCCCACTGGGTGGGCTGGCCGCCGCGCTGCAGGTGGCCGAGTACAACACAACGGGTTTCCTTGCCGGTGCGCTTTTCGATTTCCCGGCATACCACGTGGCCGACACCGCCCAGGCGCGCCTCGCGGTCTTCATTGCTGCTTCCATTGGTCACATATGAGCCCCCGGGGAGTTTTGCCCCTTCGGCTACAATGACAATGGTGAAGTGTTTACCCTCGGCTTCGCGGGCTTGCACCTTCCGGCAGACGGCTTCGTAAGTAAAATCGATTTCCGGGATCAGGATGACATCGGCCCCGCCTGCCAGACCGGCGTGGGCGGCGATCCAGCCGGCATAGCGCCCCATAACTTCCAGCACCATGACGCGGTTGTGGCTTTCGGCGGTGCTGTGGAGTCGATCAAGGGCATCCACCGCACAGGAAACCGCCGTTTCAAACCCGAAGGTGGTGATGGTGGCATCCAGGTCGTTGTCGATGGTCTTGGGAATTCCTACGACGGGAAAGCCGGCTTCCTGTATCTGTAGGGCGATGGTCAGGGAACCATCCCCGCCGATGACAACCAGAGCATCCAGACCGAGGTCATGAAGGTTGCGCCGGGCTTCTTCCAAGATGGTGCTGTCGATAATGCGTGTGTCTCCGTGTCCGGTCTTGGCGGTAAATCGCCCTCGGTTGGCAGAGCCCAGAATCGTACCTCCGCGCACCAAAAGGCCGTCCATATTTTGATGGTTCAGCGGTTCCACCTGCACCGGATCAAGCAGTCCGTCAAAGCCGCCGTGGATGCCGATGCTTTCCCAGCCGCGCAGTGCGGCCGCTTTTGCGATCGCCCGTATGACGGCATTGAGGCCGGGGCAATCACCCCCGCCGGTTAAAATACCGATTTTTTTTGTCATGTTTGGGAGACCTTCCATTTTTACCCTCCGATATAGGCATCGTTGGGTTGAAGATGCTTTCAATTTTTTTGTTGGGTGACGCGCTCTTTATATGAAAGCGGAAGTGCTATGTCAATCATGGAACCTACGGCAGGCCTTCAGATGTGAGACGGTCTTGCTTTTCAAAATCAGGCGGTTATACTGAAAATAATAAAACGGAGACAATTATGCCCATTCGAATGGAAACGGAAGCGTATGCGGCCATGCTCTACGGCATGCTTTCCTGTCGCTGCCCGGTGACCGAAGCGACCGAAAAGGCCCTGTTTGCAGAGTTTTTCACCTGGCCCGCAGGGGGGGGAATGGATTTTGCCCCGGTCCGGGAGATCATTGACCACAATCCGGATCGCACGCCGATGCACAACCTGCTGGAGATCGCCTCCTATGGCCAGGAGGATCCCGAAAACTTCACCATTTGCACGGGGGATGCCCTGCGGGCCCTGGGCTCCAAATTCCATTTCAACAAGTTGATCAACGCAGTGGATCCCATGACGGTTAAAGACCCGCCCGCGTTTCTAGTCAGCCACATGCTCGTGCCGGCGCGTCTCTACCGGGTTGAAGATCAGGTCCGTGCGGTTTTTGAATTTCAACAACGCCGGATTACCTTTGAGCATGTTTTTTTACCGCCCGCCATCGACCGGGAGGATCGCCGGTTTTATGCCGTTCACATGGGTACCGTTGTCCGTTCCCTTACCGATGTTCAGGCCCAAAACCTGATAAAACACCTGGCATTGATTCCGGAATTCGCCTTTTTTTGCGCCCAGGTCACCACCGTCGATTTTACCGATTTTCAGTACTACGGGAATTATTTCGATCAGGTCCGGTCGAGGTTCGAGCGACATTTCCCCGGCAACAGCTGAGAATGGGTATCGGTTCCTATAACTTCTGATAGGTTCCCATCAGCACCGTCTCGGTAATGATGTGCCCTTTCATGGCCGCTTCAACCTGCGGTTTGGTCGGATGCTGCAGCCCATCCAGCACCGTATCCAGCGCATACAGCTTGTGGAAATAACGATGCCGGCCGATGGGCGGACATGGGCCGCCATAACCGGTTCTTTTCCAGTCGTTAACACCCTTCCCGGTTCCATCCGGAAGATTCTCCGGCAGGACGCCTTCCGGCAAGCCGGCCGTATCCGGTGGGATGTTGTAGAGAATCCAGTGGACCCAGGTCATTTTGGGTGCCTTCGGGTCCGGTGCATCGGGATCATCCACGATCAACACCAGGCTTCTGGTGTTTCCTGGAAGACTGTCCCAACTCAGCGGCGGTGAGATATCGTCCCCCTGGCAAGTGTATCTTTTAGGGATAGACTCTCCGTTGGCAAATACGGAAGATGAAATCGTAAAAGACATTTTTCCCTCCGTTTCGGAAATGGTTGCGGTTAACAGGAAACAGACCAGCAGCAGAGACATTACCATCAAAATTGTGTGCCTGATACCGTCAGAGTACATCATGAATAGCTTTCCTTTGCAAGACAGAACCTATTGCGGACACGTCAGGGTTTCGGTTCTTGTGTTGTTTGTCAGATTTCCGTCCGGGATACTGCGATACGGGTCCACGGACACCGTATAGGTGGCCGTCTCCCCGGGATCCAGCCCGATTGACCATGAAGGGGATGGTTGATTGTTGGGCCAGGTATAGTTTCCCTGGATCTGCGGCATCCAGAAGTATCCGGCCGTCTTCAAGATTCCAAGGGGATCTGCCGTGGTGAGATCGACTTGATTGTATATGGTGGGCCCCTTTTCGGCGCGGAGCTTGGCCAGGGCGAAATCCTCCTGGTCTATGGCTGCAGCCTTGTTTTTGAGGGTCACTTTGAGACGGCAGTCCGATGTAAGGCTGAGGTTTGTCACAGTGAGGTCGGCTGGTTCGGGGTCACGAAGCTCGAACTGTTTGGTGGCCTGGTTGTTTTGGGAATTGTGTTCGTCGCCGACCTGAAGGGCGGATGTATTGATGGTTGCGAGCAGCTTGTAAAGTCCCGGTTCCACCGGAACGTTTTGAACAACACGAGGCATGGTGATGGTTTCGCTGATGGTATGCACTTCACCAGCCGTGAGCAGCGGGAGCGCCATGGAAAAAGGTGCGACGATGTTGCGGTGGTAGTTCATGTAGGGATCGTCGCTCAGTTCCATCTGAAAATAAGCTGCCGGCCCCCCTTCAATCTGGTTGCCCATACCGACGTTCTGAATGGTGATGGTAATGGTGAACATTTTTTCAAATCTAGGTTTGGGTATACTCAAAGAAATATTGGTGATGGCAAGATCGACAAAATTTGGATCGTTTAGCTGGGCCGGTACGTCTTGCATCACGGATTCCATCATTATCGATTGGGCCTGCGGCGGTCCTCCGTCGTCGGGCCAGGGCGGCGGTGGCGGTTTTGGAGCGGGAACCACGGCCTTTGGGCGTACCGGTTTTAGCGAAACCGCTTTCTGTTCAGCGGTCCGGGACGTACTGCCGGAGGCCATTTTCTTTCCACAGGAAAGCCCTTGCACACGTGTGTTGTTGCCTTCGTTTTTCTCGGCAACAGCCGTATTGTTGTCCACAACAACTTTTATGGTGTGGGTACCCGGACCCAGGTCCAGATTTGCCGCATCCGGAAACCAGGCCTTTGTGACCGAGCCCCCCGGGTTTTTTAGATTACCCGCCGGATCAAAGGCCGCCAGGCGCATACCGCCCCATGCCTTACTTCCTTTGTATACCTGGATGGCGGCCCCTGTTTTCGAGTGGTATCCGGAATCCGGCACACCGCCGGGGCCGCTGTTTTTGATGGTTATGAGGATATGGCAGTCTTTATCCAGCTGAATATCGCTGACAATGAGATCCGGCAGTAACCGGATATTGCCCGCTTTTTTTGAAGGAACAGTGGTTGCGGGCGCCGGATCCTGGGCAATATCGGTCGCTCGTGTTGCATTGGTTGTTGCGGACCGGCTTTGGGACCAGGCGGTGAGCGGAAAGAGGATGAAGCAAACCATCAGAAAAGGAACGATGCATATAAACAGGGTGTTGCGTTTCATGGCGGGCCTCCCGGGTTGGTGATACGTGTATCAATAGTTAAATTCTTCCCATCGATGCATGACGCGTACCCGATGAAAAGGAATTGCTATTTTATACGATTACCAATGGGTATCCATTCCTCTGG
>CAZKYZ010000254.1:0-5836 GCA_964557055.1 uncultured Desulfobacterales bacterium | reverse complement strand
CCGGTCGGCCGCTTTTAGGCTACGGGTTATATCCTGCTCAACCAAAATGATGGTCAGTCCCAGTTCATTGATCTGCTTGATCTTCTGATATATGCCCTTGATGATAATGGGGGCCAGGCCCAGGGAGATCTCATCGCAGAGCAGCACCTTCGGTTCACTCATTAAAGCACGTCCAATGGCCAGCATCTGCTGCTCGCCACCAGAAAGTGTATTTGCCATCTGGTGGCAACGTTCTTTTAGGCGCGGAAAGAGCTCATAAACATTGTCCAGGGATTGCGCTCTGTTTTTTCTGGATCTGGATATATAGGACCCCATGAACAGATTTTCAAATACGGTCAGGCGCGGGAACACGCGGCGTCCTTCCGGTACCAGTGCTATCCCCCTGGCCACTGTCTCGTGGGGCGGCAGGCCACCGATGGCCTCGCCAAAATAGGAGATATCGCCTGTTTTGGGCGGTAACTGTCCGGCCAGGGTGTTTAACAGTGTCGATTTGCCGGAGCCGTTGCTGCCGATAATCGACACGACTTCGCCACGACCCACCTCCAGGGATATATCCCACAGGGCATGAAAATCATTGTAGAATACATCTACTCCGCTCACTTGGATGGCTGTACTGTCCGGCATCAGTCTTCCTCCTCACCCAGATAACACTCCAAAACTTCCGGCGAACACATCACTTCGGAGGGATCGCCGCATTGCATCCGTTTACCCTCAGCGATGCACAGCACCCGATCCGCCCTTTCAGACATCATCATCATAATATGTTCAATCCAGATGATGGTTAATGCCCTGTCGCTGTATCTCCTTAACAATCGCCAGCAATTGTTCGACCTCTTTTTCCGTCAGTCCGCCGGCCACTTCATCAATGAGAATCAGGCAGGGTTGGGTGGCCAGGGCCCGGCCCAGTTCCAGACGTTTGCGGTCCAAAAGAGACAGCGTGCCAGCGAAACTGTTGCGAACTGATGTCAAGTTGATCAGTTCCAGAATCTCATCGGATTTTCTCTTGGCTTTCTTCTCCAGCAGACCTCCGCCATGGACTGCAGCCACCATCAGGTTCTCTAATACCGTCATTTTTGTAAATGGTCTGGGAACCTGATACGTCCGCCCTATTCCGGCGCGGCAACGCCTGGCTGGCGAGAGGCGGGTGATATCCTGGCCGTCCAAAATAATGGAGCCGGTATCGGGTTTCATGACGCCGGTCAACAAATTGAATACTGTGGTTTTACCTGCACCGTTGGGTCCTATGATGCCCAGGATTTCACCCCTGTGCACTTCGAACGACAGGTTGCTGACTGCGACAAGGCTGCCAAAACTCAGGCTCAGATCCCTTACCACCAGCAGGTCGGTTGTTGTAGGCTCCGCCAAAAACGCCACCTCTTTATGTGGTATTATACAATGATGGTTCCCAAATTGAGACTATTGTTAAATTCAACCGCCACCGACTTGTACGGCAGGTTAACCACCCTAATCTCGACAATCAGCCTGGAAGGCACTTCCTCCAGACCATGCAGTTTAAAATCACCGTAATTGTTGGTCCGGGTTTCGGCTAATTCCCGGCCCTGGTCATCGATCAACAATACCCTGGCGTTCTCGGCACACTCATCGGTGCCGGCCAGTGCCACGCTACCGGCGATAAAACCGTGGGTGAAGCGCTCCAGATTTTTGTACAGTACTCGTGGCCCGGTTTCCTGCTCGGGCAGGTAGCCGGCCAGTCCATCCTCTTTGATCAGCCGTTTCCAATCATCGCTCGTTAATTTAAATACCTGCATGGCACCGGTCGGACAGACCTGCACGCAACGCGGCTCTTTCCAGCCCTCATCCAGTAAATGGGCGCACATGGTACATTTTTGCGGGGATTCAAGCGTTTCGTTCCAAAAGATTGCCCCATAAGGACAGGCTTCAACAAGTTGCTTCTGACCCACCGCTTTATCCGGGTCAATCAGGACGATTCCGTCCTGGCGTACGGCAACAGCACCGTCGCGAGCAGCCTTTAAACATGGCGGATTTTTACAGTGCTGGCAGGGTTTGGCCAGATAGGCAACCTCCACCAGTGGATACCCGCCCCGCTCTCTATGAAGTATATCCATCCAGCTTTGACCGTGGTCCGGTTGTGCTTTGGAGTAGAGTGGCCAGTCGTTGCCCACAAATTCATCCTTGCAGGCCAAAAAGCAGTTGTTGCAGTCGTGACAGCGCGCCACGTCGATGGTCAGGCCCCAGGTAGCCGTAGTCATAGGGCACCCTCTTCCAACCTGGCAACCTGGATCAGACAGGAGTTGGGGGCCATCCCGCAAGCATCTTTGGTCACAAAACGCTTTGGTGTGAGTATATTAATGCAACCCGCCAAATCGGCGCTTTGCCCGGGTCTACCTGCTGGTTGGTAATCGGCACAAGATTCATAGGAATGTACAGTGCCCTGCGGTAATCTCTCCGTCAGCCTGGCAGCCAGAATTACCGCGCCTCTGTCATTGAAGGCTTTGACCAAATCACCATCTCCAATACCCCGGAATTTTGCATCTTTGGTATTCAAACGGATAATCCAATATGACCGTCCATCCGCCTTGAGCACCCGGTGGTCCCTGATGTCGTTGATCCAGCTCTCCTTGCCGTCGCCCATGGTGTGGAAGCTGAAGCGCGGGTGTGGGCTGATCAGCTGAAGCGGGTACTTTGCGTACAGTTCAGACGTATGATGGCCTTCCCAGGACGGCACGTACCGTGGCATAACCGTACGCTCCGGATCATCGGAATTAAACCGGCTCAGGCTGGAAGAAACAAACTCGATTTTGCCGGAAGCCGTCTGCAGGCCGTTTCCAGCCACGGCTTGCGTCTCGGGATGTGGCCCCCAGTCGGGTGTATCCTTCGGCCGGCCCTCGGCAAACCAGCGCAAGGCCGGGGTGGGCTTGTAGTTTTCCGGAAGGGGCACCACAAAATAGCCCTTTTGCGCGAATTTCTCCCAGGAGATGTATTGCGGCAGATCGGTAAGATGAAAGTAGCGCTGGACCCAGTCCAGCTCATCCATCCCTTCTTCGGTGTATGCGTCAAAAAGCCCTAATCGCAATGCCAATAGAGCAAAAATGTCATAGTCGGACTTGGATTGTCCCAGCGGTTCGATGCACTTTTGTTGAAGGGTTACCACCCGGTGGTTAACCTGGGTAAAGGAGTCGGTAACATACCCCGAACAGTTGGCGAATTCGCTGATATCCCACCGTTCGAAATTGGTACAGGCCGGCAATATGATGTCTGCAAAGCGGGTCTCACCTTCGAACCAGATTGACTGGTTGACCACAAATGGCAGTCGGTCGGTCCGATAGGCCTCGACATAGCGGTTGGTTTCGTTCATGGTGCCGATAAATGAACCGCCATACCGATAGTACATCTGTATTTCCGGATAGCCGTCTTCGGGATACTTGTAGGGTTTGAGCTGCGCCTCAATGGAACTCCCGCAAAAACCCTTGCCCCTCCACTTGGCCTTTCCTTCAAGAATGCATTCCGGGATCCTGAGCCTGGGAATATGCTGTCCTCCGGGGTGGTTTATGTTTGATTTGGTTCCCCTGAAATCAATCTTGTTGGCCCAGCGGAAACCGGCAGCCGAATTGTCCGGATCAGCCGAAATGCCGCCTTCAGCATAACCGGGAAACATGAATTCGGTATTACTGGGAGCACCTTGTACCGTAGACCAGATGTTGACTCCAGGTTTGCCCAGCCCCTGCATGGCCTGCAGAGAGATCATCAACCTGGCCCACTGGGCACCTGTGGCCGACCGGCAGGCACCGCCCCAACCGCTCAGGCCGCCGGCTGCCAGCATGGTTTTTTTAGAAGCCCACTCCCTGGCCAGGGCTTTGATCTGTCGGGCGGGAACACCGCACTCCTGTTCTGCCCACCGGGGTGTTTTTGGCTGACCGTCCTCTGCGCCGAGCACATAGGCTGCCCATTGGTCGAAACCGACGGCGTGTTGGGCGATGTAGTCTTGATCGTATGAGTTTTCAGTCAGCCAGACGTGCGCAATGGCCAGTGCCATAGCATTGCCGGCATCGGGTCGCGGGGCGAACCATTTGTCACCGAACAGGCCGGCAGTATGGTTCATAAACGGATCGATAAAAACCATCTTAACACCGAGTTCCTTCAACCAGAAACGCCTGGGTGTGGACTCAAAGGCAGAGTAAATGCCATGGGTAGTCTCCGGATCAGAGGACCAGAACACAACCATCTCAGTATGTTTAAGGGCATCTTCGAGCAGGTCGTACTGCTCCGGAATACCGAGCCGCCAGGAGAAGCCCCACTGGTGCATGCCCCCCCAGTGCCAGCCTTCCCAACTATCCGGATTGTGGTCCGCATAGGTGTAGCCGACCATGTTCATAAACCGGAAATAGGCACTGTGGCGATAGCCGATGTTGCCCCACAAATGATGTGAGCTGGCCGTTGACAACATCGCTGCCGGCCCGTACTCCCGTTTGATGCGTTTGATTTCATTGCAGACGATATCGGCCGCCTCATTCCAGCTAATAGCCTCGTACCCGGATTCACCCCGTTTCTCGCAGTTGCGGTTTCCGTCGGGATCAAAATCCACCCGTTTCAGCGGGGTCAGAATCCTCTGGGGCGAATAAACCATCGATCGCCAGGCCAGGGAGTATGGCGCAAGGGTTGTTTTGCGGGGCGGTGAAAAGGTCCGGCCCCGGGCTTTTATCTTCCAGGAAGCTGCATCGGAGTGGTCGAGTTCGATCGGAGTAATACGAAGGATGCGCCCGTCGCGAACATAGACGCGCACCGGTCCGCCTGTGGTTCCGTTGATGTATGTTTTAATACTGCCCATCATAACCTCCGGAAATGAGAATCATGAAATTAATAATTGGGGCGATTTCCATCATACTCATTTCCGCGCCTTGTTCCACTGTATCAGGTGCTCGGCCAGTCGGGTCCGGGTGCCCGCCATCTCCTGCTCGGTCCAGGTTTGCAGACCGCGCCCTTTTTTAAAGCCCAGGTGACCCTGATCTATCTTGCGTCTTAGAATAGGCGCCGGTTCGGGTGAAGCCTCCAGGTGTTTCAATATGTATTCATGGATGGCAAGGGTAAGCTCCAATCCGACCAGATCGACGTTCTCCAATGGGCCCAATACCGGCAACCTAATGCCGAACCCCATCTTGACCACCTCGTCCACCTCCGCCGGTTCTGCTATGCCCTGGTCCACAATGGAGATAGCCTCACGCCAGAGAGCGTGTTGCAACCGGTTTCCCACAAACCCGGGCACATCGCGCTTAACCCGGACCGGATGCTTGCCCACTTCGGCCAATAGGGTATACGCACGCTCAACGGTCTCCGGGACGGTATCGTCACCGGGCACCACCTCCACCAGCGGGATCAAGTGAGGCGGGTTCCAGAAATGAGTGCCGACAATCCTGGATCGATTGTTAGCCTTGGCTGCGATTTCGGTAATGCTCATCACCGAGGTGTTGGTGCTTAAAATGGAATCAGGGCGACAGATTTCATCCAGCTCTTCGAAAATGGCCTGCTTGAGCGCCAGGTTTTCGCTGACGGCTTCCACCACGTAGTCGGCCTGCCCGGCTGCCTGTTCCAGGGATGTCGTGGTATTGATCCTTGCCAAAGCCGGCTCAACTTCTTCCGGGGAGACCAATTCGTTTTCGACAAAGAGGGTCAGGTTGGTCCGAATATTTTCAACCGCCTGCTCCAGCATCTGCCCGTCCAGGTCGTTAAGCCAGACATGGCGGCCGCTGAGGGCGAATATCTGGGCGATGCCATGGCCCATCAGTCCGGCACCAATTACTGCTATCGATGGAAACGTAAGTGCTTGAGCGTTCATACGTCATTTCCTCCTTATCCGGAT
>CAZKYZ010000253.1:0-5881 GCA_964557055.1 uncultured Desulfobacterales bacterium | reverse complement strand
ACGATCCACAGCATAATTCATCTCCGTCATCTCTACTTTGTTATGATCACTCATTTTCAGGTCTCCTTGGTAGATTGGGAACACACGATGCCCCGGCATGGGCGCACCGCATGATTATTTTTATTTCTTACCGCCCCGGGGCCGACGGGCTCCGGGCAAACGGCAGTTATCGGACTTTTACACCATGGAACGCCTTCATCTGCATCATATTGCCCATCTGCATGATTTCCTGCCGTCCTGCCAGGCCCCACAATCCGGTCGGAGCACTGCGCATCGGTGCCGGTTGGGGTGCATCTGCGGGGGCACAAATCATATCTTCTTCATCCCGGATATAACGCATAACGGCCGCAACGGCGGCAATTTTTCGGGTATTTTTTTTCATGGGGTCACCTTTTTTAAAATCGTGTGTTTATCGTTGTGGCACAAGCCGCCTACATGGGTATGTTGCCATGTTTTTTAGGCGGGCGAAGCTCCCGTTTGCTGCACATGATCTCCAGCGCATCGATAAGCCGGGGGCGGGTTTCACTGGGAACGATAACCGCGTCTACAAACCCCCTGGCGGCGGCACAGTAGGGGTTCGAGAACAGGTCGTCGTATTCGGCAATCTTTTCCTTGCGTTTTGCAGCCGGGTCATCGGCCCCGTTGATTTCCTTGCGATGAATGATGTTGGCGGCCCCTGCAGCCCCCATAACGGCGATCTGGGCACTGGGCCAGGCAAACGCCATGTCGGCGCCGAGGTCTTTGGAGCACATGGCCAGATAGGAGCCGCCGTAATCCTTGCGGGTAACCAGCAGCAGTTTGGGAACGGTGGCTTCGGAATAACACCACAGCAGTTTGGCGCCGTGACGGATGATACCGCCCCATTCCTGCTGGCTTCCGGGCAGGTAGCCGGGAACATCCGCAATGGTCAGCATGGGGATGTTGAAGGCATCACAGAAGCGGATAAAACGGGTTGCTTTGTCGGATGCGTTAATGTCCAGGCATCCGGCCAGCACGTTTGGCTGGTTGGCGATGATGCCGACACTCCTGCCGTTCAAGCGGGCAAACCCGATGCAGATGTTCTGCGCGAAAAACTCGTGGGGTTCGAAAAAATCCCCGTTGTCCGCGATGGCCCGGATGATGTCTTTGACATCGTAGGACTGGTTCGGGGTGTCGGGTATGATGGCGTCCAGTGCCGGTTCCGTCCGTCGGGGATTGTCGCCCGTGTTGACGATGGGCGGGTCTTCCATGTTGTTGGACGGCAGGAAAGAGAGCAGGGTTTTGATGCGGTTGATGGCATCCTCATCGCTTTCACAGGCAAAGTGGGCCACCCCGCTTTTTTCATTGTGCGTCATGGCGCCGCCCAGCTCCTCAAAGGTGATCTCTTCCCCGGTTACGGACTTGATGACCTCCGGCCCCGTAATGAACATGTAGCTGGTATTTTTTACCATGAAAATCCAGTCCGTCATGGCCGGCGAGTAGACGGCGCCGCCGGCTGTGGGGCCCATGATGGCCGAGACCTGGGGGATCACGCCGGAGGCCAGTGAATTACGGTAAAAGATCTGCCCGTAACCGGACAGGGCGTCGACGCCTTCCTGGATGCGGGCGCCGCCGGAATCGTTGATGCCGATAAAGGGGACGCCGGCTTTCAGGGCCATATCCATAATTTTGCAGATTTTTTTGGCATGCATTTCACCGAGACTTCCCGCCCGGGAGGTAAAGTCCTGGGCAAAGGCGAAAACCGGACGGCCGTTGACCGCGCCGTGCCCGGTAACGACACCATCCGACGGGATATCCACTTTTTCCATGCCGAAGTTGACACAGCGGTGTTGAACAAACATGTCGATTTCTCTGAATGTACCGGGATCAAACAGAAGATTCAGCCTCTCCCGGGCGGTCAGTTTGCCGGTTGCTTTATGCTTGGAAACGGCTTTTTCCCCGCCCATCTGGAGGATCTTCTTTTCCCGTTCACGCAGATCCTTGATTTTTTCTTTGATGATTCCCATGTCTGATTCCTTTCATGTAACGGATACATTGCGTTTTGACGGCCACATCCGTTCGAATGCGGCTGTTGTTATCGTGTTCAACCGGTCTGACGGTTGTTGTCTAGAAAAAAAAGCAGTTGATAGGCCGCATTGGTCGGGGACAAATCTCCGGATTCGACCTGCCGCGAAATCTCCGGGAGGCGTTCTTTCACCGCCGGGTTGTTATAAAACCATCCCTTCAAGCCTTCGTCCACCATGGACCACATCCAGGCAAAGGACTGCTTCCTGCGATTTTTAACAAACTCGCCTGTGGCCGTCATTTTGGCGCGGTGTTCCAGCACCATTTCCCAGATATCATCCAGGCCCCTGCTTTCCAGGGCGCTGCAGGTCATTACCGGGGCCGACCATGTGGGTGATGACGGTGTCAGCATGTGCAGGGCGTTTTCGTATTCTTTGCGCGCCCGTTCGGCTTTTTCGATATTGTCCCCATCGGCTTTGTTTATCACGACTGCATCCGCCAGTTCCAGCACTCCTTTTTTAATTCCCTGGAGCTCGTCACCGGCTCCTGACAGCATCAATACCAGAAAAAAGTCCACCATGGAGGCTACCGTTGTTTCCGACTGGCCTACCCCAACCGTTTCGACCAGAATTATATCGAATCCGGCGGCTTCGCAAATCAGCATGGTTTCCCTGGTCTTGCGGGCGACACCGCCCAGCGTTCCGCTCGACGGGGAAGGGCGGATAAAGGCGTTTTTTTCAACCGCCAGCATCTCCATGCGGGTTTTATCCGCCAGGATGCTGCCGCCGCTGCGGGTGCTGCTGGGATCCACAGCCAGAACGGCCACCTTGAAACCTTTGCGGATCAGGTGCATGCCGAAGTTTTCAATGAACGTGCTTTTGCCGACACCGGGAACACCGGTGATGCCGATGCGCGCGGCCTGTCCGGAATGGGGCAGCAGGCGATCGACAATCTGCCGGGCCATTTCCTGGTGCGCCGGCAGGGCACTCTCGATGATCGTGATGGTTTTGGCCAGCCGGCGTCGTTCATCATCGCGGACACCCCGGATGAGGTCATCCATTTCAGCGTGATTTATAGGATCGTTAGGCATTCTTTTCCAATACGTCCATCACCTTTCCGGCAGATTCGATGATGGGAGTTCCCGGCCCGAAAATACCAACGACACCGGCTTTATACAGAAAGTCATAGTCTCCCGGAGGAATGACACCGCCCACCACCACTTTGATATCCTCACCGCCTTGCTTTTTCAGCGACTCGATCAGTTCCGGTACCAGGGTTTTGTGACCGGCTGCAAGACTGGATGCCCCTACGATATGGACATCGTTTTCAATGGCCATTTTGGCAGCCTCTTCCGGTGTCTGAAACATGGGGCTGATGTCCACATCAAACCCGAGATCGGCGAAGGCGGTGGCCACCACTTTGATTCCCCGGTCGTGACCGTCCTGGCCCATTTTGGTGACCAGCATTCTGGGGCGCCTGCCCGTTTTGTTCAGAAAATCGGCGGTGCGTTTTCTCAGCACGTCAAACTCCTCATTGTTACTGTACTCGGAGGCATAGATGCCCGAGATGCAGCGGGTTGTGGCCACATATCGACCGAAAACCTTTTCCAGGGCGTCCGAAATTTCTCCCACGGTTGCGCGCAGACGAACGGCCACCAGCGCGCTTTCCAGCAGGTTGCCGTCTGAAGCGGCGGCTTTGGTGAGATCTGCGAGGGCTTTTTGGGTGGCGCTTTCATCCCGGCTATCCCGGACTTCCTTCAGACGGCTGATCTGCTCGTCTTTCACGGAGGCCGGTACTTCCAGAACGTCGATATTCGACGCATCCTCAATCTTGTATTTGTTGACACCCACAATAACATCCTTGCCCTGATCGATGCGGGCCTGCTTGCGGGCCGCCGATTCCTCAATTCTCATTTTGGGCATGCCGGACTCAATTGCTTTGGCCATCCCGCCCAGTTCGGCCACTTCGTCTATGATTGTCTGGGCCTGGTTGATGATGGCATCCGTCAGGTATTCCACATAGTACGATCCGGCCAGGGGATCGACGGTGTGGCAGATCTGGGATTCTTCCTGCACAACAATCTGGGTGTTCCTGGCAATCCTGGCCGAAAAATCGGTGGGCAGCCCCACGGCTTCATCGAACGAATTGGTGTGCAGGGATTGGGTGCCGCCCAGGGTGGCGGACATACATTCAAGGGTCGTGCGAATAATGTTGTTGTAGGGATCCTGTGCCGTAAGGCTCCATCCGGATGTCTGGCAGTGGGTCCGCAGCATGGTGGATTTCGGGTTTTTGGGATTGAACTGGCTGATCAGGCGGTGCCACAGGAAGCGAGCCGCCCGCAGCATGGCGATATCCATGAAAAAGTTCATCCCGATGCCGAAGAAAAAAGACAACCGGGGGGCAAACGTATCAATGTCCATACCGGCTTTCAGGGCCGTTTTCACATACTCCAACCCGTTGGCCAGCGTAAAGGCCGTTTGGAGTACGGAGTTGGCCCCGGCTTCCATCATGTGGTATCCGCTGATACTGATGGTGTTGTATTTGGGCATGTTTTGCGAACAGTAAGCCATGATGTCGGAGATGATCCGCATGGACGGTGTCGGCGGATAGATATAGGTGTTGCGGGTGAGGTATTCTTTAAGGATATCGTTCTGGATGGTTCCCGTGAGCTGTTCGTGTTTGACACCCTGCTCTTCGGCGGCAACGATATACATGGCTATGATCGGAACAACCGCGCCGTTCATGGTCATGGAAACGGACATCTGGTCCAGGGGGATTTGATCGAACAGGATTTTCATATCTTCCACGGAATCGATGGCGACGCCGGCTTTACCGATATCGCCGGAGACCCTGGGGTGATCCGAATCATACCCGCGGTGGGTGGCCAGGTCGAAGGCCACAGAGAGCCCTTTCTGACCGGCCGCCAGGTTTCTGCGGTAGAAAGCGTTGGATTCCTTGGCGGTGGAGAAACCGGCGTACTGACGAATGGTCCAGGGGCGGCCGGCATACATGGTGGCCATGGGACCCCTTACGTAGGGCGGCATACCGGAAAGGGTATTGACACATTCGAGCCCTTCAATGTCTTCGGCGGTGTACAGCGGTTTGACCGTAATGCCTTCCGGTGTCAGCCAGTTCAAATCCTCCAGTTGTTTGCCCCGCAGCTGCTTGCCCGCCATTTCCTTCCATTTTTTCAATTCCGGATGTTCTGCCATTTCTGTCTCCCTTATTGCTGTGTATCTATTGATGGAACGGCTGCGGTTCAATCCCGATCAGGATTGGAAATTGCCCGCCACACCATTTCAAAAAGAATGCTTGACTGGGCCGAAAGACTTTCGGTGCCGCCTCTGGAAACCCACATGAAAAAGGAACGCTGCACCAGCCCGAGCATGAAATCGAGCAGCACCCCCGGACGGACATGAGGATTCAGGATACCGGCTTCCTGGCCTTTTTTCAAGGTTTCCAGATACAGGTTGATCATTTTTTTCTGGGCGAAGGTATCGTCCGCCATCCAGGTTTTCATGGGAATCGTCATAAAGAGGATGCGGCCCAGGCCCGGGTTGCTCTCATAGTAATCGAGCTGGAGCCAGAGGACCTTGCGCAGTTTTTCCTTGAGGTCTTCAATCCCCTTGAGATGATCGATGATGCGGTCGGTCAGCTTGCCCAGCCAGATATCGACAAAGGCGAAGACGAGCCCCTCCTTGCTGCCGAAGTGGCTGTATATGGTACTGAAACTGATGCCGGCTTTTTTGGCGACATCCCGGATGTTGGCTTTGTGAAAATCGGAATGGGAGAATATTTCCAGCACAGCCGCTTCCAGACGCCCATATACATCCGGCTTGAGGTCGCTGAACATTGTTATTTGATTTGACTTTTCAGTGATACCGATTTCAGGCATGGC
>CAZKYZ010000252.1:0-5898 GCA_964557055.1 uncultured Desulfobacterales bacterium | reverse complement strand
GCTATGTTGAGGATTGCAAAAGAGCGAAAACGCAGCTCCGGGCCAAAAGATGCCGCTTGTGGACGGACACTAGGTGATGGTATCCATATACCGCTGCGCCTGCCCGGCAATCTCATGTCCGGGATATTTCTTGATCAGCCCGTTTAAAAGTTTTTTGGCTTTTTCCGGGTTCATCAGCCTCTCGTTAAAAATCTGGGCCGAACGGAAATAGGCTTTGGGGACAAGTGGGTCGGACGGATGTTTTTTGACCAGGCTACCGAAAAGAGTGATGGCTTCCTTGGTTTTCCCGCTTGCGCTCAGCCATTCGCCCATCTTAAATAATGTGTAGGCCGTGGGAACAAATGGCTGCCCTGAGGCGCTGCACTCTTTATAAATGCGAAAAACTTCCTCCTTCTTGTTGTTTTTCGCCAGCAGGTCGATATACACCGACCCCTGTTTTGCCGCCTGTTCCTTCTCTCCGGTCATTTTCAGAAGTGTATAATATTTCTCTGCTACCGCCGGATCATTGCGCTCTGCGGCCGTTGCCTGCTTTCCCAGGAGATCAAGGGCTTCCGCATACTTCCCGTCCCGGATAAGGGGGTTGATTCGCATCAGAATGCCGGCCGCAGCGGCGGCATGTTCTTCCGGTTTTTTAAATCCCGGCAGTTTGATGTCATCGATATCGAGTTCATACCCGATCTCCCGATGATACTGGAGAATGACATAGCCCATGAGATGATAGAAAACGATGGCGTAATAATTTTTTACCACCAGTGAAACATACATCAAAAATGCAGACGGAGCGATTTTCGTGGCGACGTATTCGATCGCGGCCGAAGGCGCAAAAAAAAGCAGGATTAGAAAAAAATACATGAGCAGGTATCCGCGACCGATTCGCAGGGCCATGTTCGTAAAAAGAACGGGGTTGAGGGCATGGATAATGCTGTTGGTGGTCACCAGCAGAATGATCATGGACGGCAACAAAAGCACAGCCAAAATCAGGAACGGAATCCCGACCAGAGGCGTAAGAACAATGGTAACCAGCATGAAAGCGAAGCCAAGAATAAAATAGATGATGTATTGCTTGAATACGATCTGAAAGTCGTCCGACATGGTCTGCTGATTTATGGGGGGCGGTTCCAGGTTTCCACGGGCGGTACTTTTCAGGCATTCATACGAATATTTAATGGTAATGCTCCACAGGGCGATTTGCAGCAGCGTATTCAGCAGCCCCAAACCAAGAAAAAACAGCTGCAAGCCGGCGACCACCAAAATCAGGATCAACGGCCGGACCTGCAGCGGGTATCGAAAAAAAAGATGCAGCCTTTTCCAGAAAGGGTCGATCAGATCCCCGACGCCCATCCATTCCGCCGGGAGATTGCACTTGGGGCACATGTACATTTTCCGTCCGGGGGCATATCCGCCCATTTCGCGTGCCTGGATGCACCCGGAGCAGTAGACGCTGCTGCATTTGTTGCAGCTCCACTGTGCCGGCTCGGTGGGATGCAGGTGACAATGCTGTTTCATGTGAATACTTCGTCCCCTTCCCCGTCTTTTGCGGATAAACAGTAACGCCAGTTGAGCGGTTCAAATATCAAAAAAGGGGGCAATCTCGACAAGCGCTCAACGCAGACATAAATATACAACAGTATTCACTTAAATTTCAAGATTTTCCGTAAAATCTTTCCTCCCGGACAGACAAAAAACGCCAAACACTGCCGGTACGGATAAGTTCGCACTTGAAAAAATAAGCATCCCGGTACATACATACCCAACGGTAAATCAAATGGAACAGGCAAAATCATGAATCGATACTGGAGCAACGACATCGGCAATCTCAAGCCCTACGTACCCGGCGAACAGCCGACAGACAGGGATATCATCAAACTGAATACCAATGAAAGCCCGTATCCGCCATCACCGAAAGTAATTGCCGCCCTGACGGCATACAACAAGGACAGGCTCCGGCTCTATCCCGACCCGGATGCCACCGCCCTGAAAAACGCCGTAGCGGATTACTATCGGGTACAACCGGACAATGTGTTTGCAGGCAACGGTTCCGACGAGGTTCTGGCCCTGGCGTTTATGGCATTCTTCCGGCAAAGCCTCCCGGTCCTGTTTGCGGATATCACCTACAGCTTTTACCCGGTTTACAGCAGACTTTTCAACATTGACTACCAAACCGTACCCCTGGACGTCAACCTGCAGGTTAACCTCGACGGATATGCGGCTGAAAACGGGGGCATTCTGATCGCCAACCCCAATGCCCCCACCGGCGTATTCATTCCCCTGGAAAAGTTGGTGGGCCTGCTACGGAAAAGCGCCGGATCTGTTGTCCTCGTGGATGAAGCCTATATAGACTTCGGCGGGGACACGGCTGTCCCCCTGATCGGGGACTACCCCAATCTGCTGGTGGTGCAGACCCTGTCCAAATCACGCTGCCTGGCCGGCATGCGGGTCGGATTCGCCATTGGAGACGCGGGTTTGATCGAAGGGCTCGAACGGGTGAAAAACTCATTCAACTCCTACCCGCTGGACAGCCTGGCCATCGCTGCGGCCGTGGAAGCGCTGCGCGATAAAAACTATGTTCAGGAAATCTGCCGCAGGATAATCGATTCCCGGCAGTGGCTGGACAGCAGGCTGACCGCTTTGGGATTTGAGGTGCTGCCCTCCCGCACAAATTTCCTTTTCACGCGCCACCGCGACTATTCCGGCGAACAGCTTTTCAATCATTTAAGACAAAGCAATATTCTGGTACGGCACTTCCAGGCCCCTCGTATCGACCCGTATGTACGCATTACCATCGGTCTGCAGGAGGAAGTGGAAGCCCTGGTCGCCAGCCTGGAAAGGCTGCTGCAATGAGCGCAGCACTAATCGGGCCCTATCCCATCCGCATCAACGACCGCCTGTGGGTGCTGGGGAATCACTTTTTCAACCACTACCTGATCGTGGGCAGTCACGCCGCAGCCCTGGTGGAAATGGGAATGTCCGCGGTAGTAGACCGCCTCATTGAACAGCTGGAGCGACTTGGCATTGAACCGGGATACCTGGTTGTTACCCATCCCCACGCCGATCATCTCACCGGCATGGCCGGGCTTCGGGACCGCTATCCGCATGCTGCGGTGGTCATTGGAGAGGGCGCCCGGGAATTTGCGGAGCACCCCAAAGCCATCCCGGCCATGGTCTTTGAGGACACCCACGTCGGGCAGCGCCTGGCGGAAAGGGGTATCCGGCCGGGCAGAAAACCGGTGGAAAGCATCAACTTTCCGGAGGATGACCAATCCATTGTCGTTGATCGGCCGAAAGAGATCGACCTGGGCGGGGTGTCCATCCGCTGTTCGCTTGCGGCCGGTCATTCGCCGGGTAATATGCTGACGGAAATTTCCGATCAAAAAGCCTTTTTGGTATCCGATTCTCTCGGGTTTCACTATCCGGGCAGGGGGTTTCTACCGTTATTTTTTACCGGTTATGCGGATTTCATCGAAACGATAGACTGGCTGGAATCCCAAAAACCGGATTTTATCGGGCCCGGCCACAGCGGGCCGATATCCGGGGGTAATCGCGCCGCGGACGCCCTCCACCAGGCTCGCAGAGCAGCAATCCATCTCCGAAACCGGGTACTGGCAAACCGGAATACGCCGGAAAAAACGGCAGCCGAACTGTTCCAGGAATACTACGTGGACGAATTCACCCTCTACAGCGCAAAAAACATCCTTAACAGCATGCAGCTTCTGGTGAAACGCGTTCTGCAGCAGCAACCGTAATTTTTATCTCGGAAGAATGTTCGACCCTGGCGTTGAGATGCTCACAGGGCTCCAGAGCCGCGGCGCTACGGTTGTGCCTTCGTATAAGGCGATACAGGGGCCTTTCCAACTTCAGGATCAGTGCAGATCACCAAACAGATACTGAACCAGTGTGGCGGCTGCCACGGAAGCCGTCTCGGCGCGCAGAATACGGGGGCCCAGAGAGGCTGTCACGAACCCGGCCTGTGTTGCCCGCTCGACCTCCCGGGGTGCAAACCCTCCCTCCGGACCGATCAGGATCAGAATTTCGGGAAAGTCTTTGGCAGCCGCCATATCGCGGGGTAGATCGCTCGGGTGCCCTGTACCCTTTTCTTCCCAAAACATCACTTTCATAAAACGGTCCCAATCCGAAGTGATGAATTCCTCAAAAGTCGCGGCAGCCATAATTTCCATGGGTTTTGGCCGCCCGCACTGTTTCAGCGCTTCGCGGGTTATCTTTTCCCACCGCAACCGGCGGGCGGCCAGACGACGGCTGTCCGGCCGGGGGACCGACCTCTCTGCAAATACGGGAAGCCACCGGGCGATACCAAGCTCCGTCAATTGGCGCACGATGACATCCATTTTTCGATCCTTGAGCATTGACTGGGCTACGGTAATCTGTGCGCCCACCGAGGCTCCCAGTGATTGAGACAGCATCCCTGTCACCATGGCATCAACACTATCTTTACCACAATTCGAAATGACGGCTACCCACTCCTCCCCGCGTTCATTAAAAAGGATGATCCGATCGCCCGGTTTCATCCGCAGGACGTGCTGGATATGCCTGGCATCGGTTCCGGAGATGGTCACTTCCCGGGATTCGCCAAGCGTATTGTTGTAAAAAAATCGTCGCATTTCGGCCTGTCGCGTATTTACCAGTAGCCACCTGTTAAGAGGTGGCAGCCGTTTCGGCTATAGATCATGAACTGAGGGCTATCGGTTCAACCGAAGTGCCTACAACCTGTCCGCCTGCCATCCAAATGTCTATAGTCTGTTGACCTTCAACCCAAATCCCTGTGCTTGACCATCATAGCCTGAAAACCGAATTTGTGTCGATGGTTTTTCCGGACAACCCGTTTTTGGATAAACGCGGTTATCTTCTTTCAACGGATTCAGCCGGGGAAACATCAAACCTGCCGTCCGGTTGTCATCTTTCTTGACACAAACACCGCATTGTGTTAGTCATTTTTTAATTATAATACAGGGTTGTACGATGTTTCCCCGGAGCGCAATGCAAACCGTGAAAGGCAGGTGAAAATGGAAGACGCGAAGAAGCCCGCACCCACCGCAAAAGGCGCCCAACAAGGTGCTGAAAACAAGATTATCGACCTGGTGGATGTCGTCAGGCCTGCTCCTGTAAAGGGTGAAAGGATAATCGATCTTACCGACGTCGTATCCAAACCGGATGACGGGGATATTATTGATTTGACAGATGTTGTACTTGCCCCTGATGTTCCGGTCATGCCGGCGGAAGACCCGTTTGAGGCTGGATTCCCAGATTTCGCGGAGCAACCCGAAGCCCTGGCTTCAAAAAACGATGCCGGATCTATGGATAAGATGGGACCGTTTGATTTGGAATCGGACGACATCGATTTTTTTGATGCGCTTGATGAACCGGATACAGCCGTAAAACAGGCCGCCGTTGCCGATGTGGAACCCCCTGCCGGAGTAATGGTGGGAATTGAAGCATCCGAGACATTTCCACCCGAAGACCTGGAGCCAACCGGGAGCATGAACAGGCTGCTGGACCCGGACCTTTCGGGCATAACAAACGACCCGGACCAGACAGAGCCAACGGATACGGATGACGTAAGAGAAGCCATTGAGCTTTCCGATGACGTTAAAATTGTCTTTGACGAGGAGGACACCGAGCCGCTGGAAATCGAAACGCCGCCCGATGAAATCTCGGACGATGATAGAGAACCGTCGTCACCGGATTTTATCGTGCTTGATGACGTCACCGAGGATGATCTTGAGAAAGAAAATAAGGAGGAAGACGATCTGTTCGACTCTTTGGGAATGAATATCGATCCTTCCCACGGCTCGGAAACTTTTCCCGACATTCCCATACATCTGCTCAATGATCAGCCGGATCTTCTGGACGAAACAGACCGGGGGGACAGCGTTAGCCGCAGGG
>CAZKYZ010000251.1:5517-5915 GCA_964557055.1 uncultured Desulfobacterales bacterium | reverse complement strand
GTCGCAGGTGGATTGAGTGGCTCTACCGGGCCGGAAAAGATACCGCGGAACTACACGGTCACATCGAATCACATTTACCTGCTTTGTTTATGACACCGGGGGGCGAAACGTCATTGGCGGATCGATTTTTTTGACATTGCCGATAATGTGGATTAGTATAGCTATAAAAAGCCACATCACGGAGGTGCGATATGAGGACAATTCAGATGACCCTTGATGATAATCTCGTCAAAGCGGTCGATCGTGTTTCAAAGGAACTCCACACAAGTCGTTCCGCTTTTACAAGAAAGGCTCTGCAGGATGCGCTGGTTCGTTATAAACTTGAGCAGTTAGAGCGCAAGCAACGTCGAGGGTACGAACAAAATCCGGTGGCCACCGACGAGTTTTCGGTTTGGGAA
>CAZKYZ010000251.1:0-5507 GCA_964557055.1 uncultured Desulfobacterales bacterium | reverse complement strand
GGAATAAATTCGCGGCACCAGATAAAAAGCGGCCAATCCTTATCCTGACGCGTGATTCCGTGTTGGAATATCTGGGGGAGGTTACTGTCGCACCGATCACAACCGCCGTGCGCGATATCCCATCAGAAGTGTTTCTCTCGACGGGCGACGGTGTGCCCAAGAATTGTGCTGTCAATTGTGACCATTTGCAGACTGTTTCCAAAGGAAAAATCGGACCATTGATCACATCTCTACCCCGGACGAAGATGGTAGCGGTCGGGCGGGCAATCCGGTTCGCACTCGATATTTAAAAAAGCAGCTGCCAACCTGACATTTCAGCAGAAACCCAGCGTTGTTTTGCTGACGCCTGGCAGCAGCTGCCTTCCGCCGGTGAGGCGATCCAGCAAATGAGATGCATTTGCCGAGAGAAATGACGGGACTGCTGCGGCGCCGGGCGGTTTGGTGTAACCTCCGGTTACGGTTACGATGTCGCTAAAGCCGACCTGATGTAGCAACCGCCGCATGGTTTCCGGAGAAAAATCGTACAGATGATACGGCGTGTGATACAGATCAAATTGTTTTGCGAAAGGGCCCAGCAAATGGATAATCGGCGTGGTGTGGGGCCAGCGCAGCAGGACCATTCCGCCGGGTTTTAACAGCCGATATATTTCCCGGAGGAAAGAGACCGGGTCGACCAGATGTTCGATGACATAAAAACCGGTGATCACGTCGTAGCGGCCGGCCGGCAGATTCAGATCTTCGACGGCTTTTGCATGAACACGGATGCCGCAATGCCGTTGCGTGTACCTCCGGCCGGTTGGCGATATTTCGACGCCTTCCACTTCCCATCCCCGCCGGTGCATGGCGTCTATAAAAAAGCCGAACCCCGAGCCGATGTCCAGGAGTTTTCCACCACCAAGGTTTACCCTTGTCTGAATCAGCCGGCAGGATTCCCGGATGACCGGTGCCGTCATTCGTTTCCAGGCGGTAATTTTCTTCGGGTCCGTGGGCAGGTAGTCGTCGTAGGTATTCAATACTTTCGATTCCGGAGGCTGCGGATGCAGGCAGACCAGCCCGCACCCGCTGCAGCGGTAATACTTCCATGGCGGAACCCGGAAAACAAGGTGACGTTTCTTGTGGGCGCAGAGAATGCAGGCAACCGTCATGATCTCGGCCTTTCCAGCAGTTTGAGAAGAGCAGGGAGTGTGACGATGGAAAAGAAAAAGCAGGCGCTGATTCCGATAATAGCGAACAGACCCATGCTTTCCAGAACGTGGTAGCGGGCCAGGAAGAGAGAGCCGAAACCGCAGATGGTTGTCAGGGTCGTCACCAGGATGGACCGGCCGGTGGACCGGATGGTCCCCGCAACATCTCCGGATTCGGCGTAGCGTGCCAGAATGTGAATACCGTCATCCAGGCCGATGCCGACCAGGATCGGCAGGACGATAAAATTGAAGATATTCAGGTGGACGCCGAACCATCCCATTAGCCCTGCTGTTGCCGCAAGCCCCATGCTGACCGGCATCAGTGCCAGGAATACCCGGCGAGGATTGCGGAAGTAAACCCAAAGCACGATGACCACAAAAAAACCCACCAGACCGAGGGCCTGCCACATGTCGGATCGTGATTGGCGCACGAAATCGTCAATAGCCAGTTGGGGGTTGACCGCCAGAAAAGTCGGACCGGCGTCGGTGAGATGTTCTTGAATATATTCGATTGTTTCTGTGGAGTCCGTCTGGATCCAGGTGATACCGATCATGGGCTCCCGGTCGCAGATGAAGAACCGGTCGAAAATATCCGGAAAACGCCCACAGGGGGAGACGTCCGCAGATGCCGGATGCCTGCTGGAAATGCGGCCCAGCAAAGCGGATAGGTCGCTGAATTCTGAAAGGTTCAAACCATATCCGGCAAACAGATCCGCTACCTGCCCGGGGGCCACATCCGGAGCCTGCAGGGTTCCCTTGTCCGAGAATCGGGTAATCGATGTCCAGGTAACCTGGCGGCCGTCCATGACGGCCTTGTGGAGGATATCGTCCAGCCGGTGGCTGCCGGCCCATAACTTTTCCGGAGTGTCGGCGGGCCAGGCGACCCATACGTAAGACTGGCCGGTGCCGAAGGCGGCCAGAAGGTCCTGCTGGGCGTCAAGGGCTTCCAGCTGCTTTGGTTTGAGAGCAAAAATGTCTTTTTCGAATTCCGTTCCCGGAAGGCCGGATGCACTGATCAGGAGAAAGAACAGGGAAACGATCAGAGCCGTTCGGGGATACCGGTTCACCCAGCTGCCCAAACAGTTCATACCCAGGAGATGGGCGGGTTTTTGTAACCATCGCGGAGAAATGCGTTCCGCCAGGACCAGCCAGGCCGGAAGTGCCCAGACAACGGCGACCAGACAGAAGAAAAGACCCAGAAGAACCAGCCAGCCGATCTGGCGGAGGACCGGGCTGTCCGCCAGGGTGATGACGAAAAAGGCCGCCAGGGTGGTTATACCGCCGGCAAGGACAGCGGACCCGGTCCGGGTGATGGACAGTTTAACGGCAGTTTCGACGCTGGTTCCCTGCTGGCGCTCGGAAGCGTATCGGTCATAGATATGGATAGCAAAATCGATGCCCAATCCAAGGATAACCGCGGCAAAGGCCATGGCCAGGATGTGTACCGTATCGAACATTAGCCCCATGGCACCCACCGCCAGCTGCAGGCCGACCAAGAGGGGGATCAGGACGAAGCTTAATACAATCACATTCCGGTAGACCAGGAAAAAGAGAATGCAAACCGCAATTACGGACCCGACGAGGCATCCTATGATGTCGCCCTTGATGAGACTCTCCTCCTGGGCGGCAATGGCGTAGCCGCCGGTGATGCCGATGCCTAACCCGGGATATTGCCGGAAGCGGGCTTTCAATTCAGATAGCAGTTTGTCGGCTTTGGAATGGGGCAGAAATGCTGCTGTCGGTGTGGCCATTATCAGAACCGCATTGCCGTCCCGAGACAGAAGATAAGGTCCTGGAGAGAATGCCAGCCCTTCCTGAAAGTACCCCAGCTTGGCAATCATAAACCGGCGCAGGTTCAATGGGTCCCGGGCGATCATGTCCGCTAGGCCGGCTCGTCCCGGCGCACCCATCATCGCGATGGATTTACGCAGCTCCCGATCCATAGCCTCGTGATTTTGCAGGAAGGAGACAAGTTCCTCACGATCGTCGGCAGAGAGAAAGAATTCCGGTTCCAGCAGGTACTGCCGCAAAAGGGCATCGAAGGCCTCCCGTCCCATGGCGCCTGATTTTGCAAATGTAACTTGATGAAATGCCCGCTGCCCGTCGACCGTCAGGTTTTCGAGATCCTTTTGCAGCTGCTCGGCCTGACGAATCAGGTCTTTTGGCCCGTCTTTTCGCTGAACCAATAGAAGCAGCTTTTCCCGGGCGGTGGAGGATTCCATGGCATGCAGCAGAACTGTGAACAGGCGGTTTTCGCGGGGAAAGACTTGAAATATGTCCCGGTCAAAACGGACAAGACCGGTGCTCAGGACTGCCGCCGCGAAAAGGAGGCTGAACGACAGCAGGACTTTGGCCGGATGCCGCGCAATCGTTCGCAAAACCCACGCCATCAGGTTTTGAAGCGGTTTGCGGGTCATCATGGCACCACCTCGTACGGCGCTGACCGGTTGGCCGGTTTCAAGGTGATCAAAGCGGAAGCTATGGAGCAGAAAAGCCTGCCCTGCCAGGGATGTTTCCCACAGCTTTTCGGGTTCGGGTGGATAAAGCAGAATCGCCGGCATTTGATGGCCTGCATGCGCGCTGCAAAATCACCGAACGGATCGTTGGGGTCCAGGGGCGTTTCGAAGTAGTCGGGAATATAATACCCGAAGCTGGTAAACGGGTTTTGGCGCCCATCGGAGTGGGCTTCGTAAAAGTCTCGAAATGTCTTGCGATTGGTAACAATCCCGAATCGGGCCGGATCGAGGTGCCAGGGCGAGCCGGGTTCCAATTCCACGGACATGGTCCGGATGGCGCGCACCTGGGAAAACGAACGGACAATCGTTTTCTGGAGATCCGCTGTTTCGGACAGCATGGCGGCGTTTTCTCCCGGAAGGCCGTAGGTGAAAAAAACCTCGGTGGCGACCTGGTACCTTTGCAGCAAGCCCAGGGTTTTCATGAGGGCGGTTGTTGAAAAGCCGGGGCCCTTATGCCGCTTGCGCAATGTTTCGTTGCCGCACTCCGGGGACAGGGCGATGACCGAATCCTTGTCCGGGAACGTACGGGCAAACTCTTTTACGAAGGTTTTGGTAGGAAGGCCGTTGCACTCGAAAATCCATCGGGTCTGCAGCTTTTCTTTGCGTATGTGCCGCCACAGGTCGATGAAATAATCCGGTGAATGGGGCTCGGGGTCCATGGCGGACTGCATGATGCCGTAGCCGGCTTTTGCGGCCGCAGTGATATCGGCCAGTACGTTTTCCATTGGACGGTAAACAAATCCCTTCATGCCGCTTACATGGTTTCGCTGGGAAACCTGTGACCCGCCGCACCAGGTGCAGTTGAAGGGGCAGCCTCTGCCGATGGATATGGGAAACACGGGGCTGCCGATGGAAAAAAACCTTCGATTCTGTTTGCGGTTAAACCGCTTTGCGTAAAAGAACGGCAAACCGACATCCGTGATGTAGGTGCCGTGATTCCGAATGCGGTGAAAGGCTGTGTAGTTGAGGCTTTCTAAGATTTCGGGAGTTCCCGTATAGCGGAGTTCCCCCTCATGGACCCCTGTCTCATCACGCCAGGTCAGGTTGGGCACAGATACCAAAGAGCGTCCTTTTTTCAGGGCTTCCATCAGTTTGCGGGCCGGTTCCTCGGCGTACCCCCGAACAACGGCATCAATGTCCGTAAATTTCGTGACGATTTCCCGGTGGTAGAAAGAGGCTGTGTCGCCCCCGGCGAAAACAAACAGGTCCGGCCGGACGGCTTTGAGGGCTGCGGCCACCCGAATGGCATCGTATGACTGGTGGTGCCAGTGAATAGTGATCCCCACCGCCCGGATTTCCGGTCGGTCCCGGACCAGGTCCGCTACCGTAAAATGGTTGTCTACCACCCACTCAACTCCCAGGTGCACGATTTCCGTGTCAAAACCGCTGGTGTTCAGGTGCTCCGCCAAGGCTATCAGGCCCATGGGCATATAATTGAGCCAGATAAAATCACCGATCGGTTTATAATAATTGTTGAACTTGGGAATGTGCAGCAGGAGTACTTTCATAATTGTCTGCTGTCTACCCCAAGCGGTGGTGTTTTTGCAACCTTCAAATGTGAGCTATATGTGGTGTCTGTCCACAAATGGCAGCTTTTGGTTCAGAGACGGCATCAACGGTTGTAAACCGGAAACGTCGCTCCAGGCCAAAAGATATGGTAAGCTTCCTTGACAACAGATAGATCATCATATTATTTAGTGTCGATCCATAAACGGCACCTTTCGGCCCGGAGCTTCGTTTTCGCTCTTTTGGAATCCTCGATATAGCTCGCTATACCTCCGGTTTCAAAATCGCTCAGGCCTTGCTC
>CAZKYZ010000250.1:0-5918 GCA_964557055.1 uncultured Desulfobacterales bacterium | reverse complement strand
TGTAAATAATTTATTTTTTAAATCAACGGTACAACCGTTGCAAAAGGAAGGCTACCCGGGCAAACCAGCAATTACACGATTAACCAAGGAGACCAAAATGAAAAAGAGTATGAAACAGGTGATTCAGTTTTCGATGATGGCAACATTATTGTCCACAGCGATAGCCGTCGGATCGGCTTTTGCGGGAGACCCTTCCGACAACACCATGTTTACCAGCAAAGATCTCGAATATATTCGTGAGATTAACAGCGGCAAGGCATATGCTCCCGAAACCGTAAAAGCTCCGGCGGCAAAAACCATTTCCAATACCATGCTTACAGATAGTGACCAGGAAGTCATGCAGGCGGGCAAAATAGAAATTCCAACAAAAGTGGCGGAAAACAGGCCGGCTGTAAAAAAACGCGCCGTCCCCAATACCATGTTTACGGATGCCGATCAGGAATACATCTCCGGCAAACAGAACAAATTGAATATGCAGGCGCTGTCGGACGGTGCTCCCACGGCAATGGGTGAGTAACGCTTAACCCGCATATTTCATCTTCGAATAACGTTCCGAAAAAAGTTCATGAAATATCCAAGTTGTGGCCCTCCCCGGATAGCGCTCCCTTCGGTTTTCCGGTGGAACTGCCAACGGGACTGTGTCACCCCCCGACACAGTCCCGTTTGGCATACGTTTACCATAAACCGCTTCACGGGTTGTTCCCCGGAAAGATTCTCGAAACCGTTCGAGGGCCATGGGCTTTCAACGTCATGCAGGCGCATTCACAATTGTAAAAAACATACGGGGCCCATTTATGGATCCGCGCCTGCTGAAGTATGCATTAATTCCCCAGGTTGAGTCCTTTGAGAATCTGATCCGATACATCTTCGATTATTTTCTGCTCTTTTTCTTCGATGCCTAATTTTTTCAGCTTCTCCTTCATTTCCGGAGACTGCATATACTCCTGCTGCAGGGCGCTCTTGACATCTGGAAAAAATTTCGGTGAATCGAAGGTCCCCCCCACCAGCACAGGAACAACGATCTCTTTGGCCGCGTCCTCGCTTTTCTCTATATATTTCGGCTCAATCCGAAAATTGAGCGTCTCTTGGACGATGTCGGCTTTCCCATTGGCCATAACACGCAACCGCTCGGAAATCATGCTGGTTTTGGGGTTGTCGAGCAGACCATTGTTTATCGTAAACTGGGAATCAAGGGTTGAAAAAATCGTTTGGGGTTTGTGCTGGGTTTGCGTGCCGAGCCCGAAAGCCGCGGCCGTATTGTGCATCATTGCTTCCAGGTCGATCCCCTTCAGGGCACCGTCCACACAGACAAAATTGCCGTTCCCCGACAGGTTTTTTTTGATTTCCGGTGCAGATTCCCCCGTAAATGTAAGGTGAATCAAAGCCTCGGTCGTGCCTTCGATAATATCCCGATCCATCAGGTCCTTGACAAGAGGGCCGATCTGGACATTTTTTATGTCAAGGTCAGCGGTAACAGCCGGTTTTGATTTGCGAAAGTCGATAACACTTTTGGTTATCATTCCGCCCTCATACAGCTCCAGAGAAGCCGGGTCAATTGTAAACACCCCGTTTTTTGCAACTATTTTTACAATAATATCTGCCATGGTCGCTTTAGCGGCAACCATTTGGCCGATGGTTATTTCTCCTTGTAATATCAGCTTTCGGAGAAGTGTATAATCGCTTCCTGCCGCCTTCTTTTGTTCTTTAGGGACCGATTTGGATGTTTGGGGATCCGCCGCTTTGGAAGACTCGCCCTTTGGCGGCAGGTACCGGTCCACATTGATGTGATCCAGTTTCATGGTAAAAGCAATATTCGGTTTGGTAAACTCTTTTGCAGTAAGCGTGAAATCAGCCGAAGAATCATCCAGAATGATATTGCCGTTGGTAGCCGACACCCTGCCTTTATCTCCGGATATTCTTGTTTTTAAAGCAAACCGGTTCAGCGCTTGCGGATCGGTTGTCTGAACAGGAAATTTTATTCCGGCAGTGTCCGCAAGTTTTCGGGGGGAAAATTCCGGTATGTCCACCAGAAAATCAAAGGAAGCCCCGGACACCGGATTGGTTACCTTGCCATTCAGGCTGACATTGAGCTGATTGAAGAGTTTAATGCCAAGGTCGACCGTAATTGTCCCTTGTCCCGGCTCCTTTCCGATGGGCCCCACTTTGCCTTCCAGGGAAATCGGCTTTTTGTCTACATCGGCAGACAACCGGATTCCTACCGGTTTTTCCAGGGTTACATCGTCCAGATAAAAATAAAGATTCGCAATCTCTTTCTCTACGCCCGCAGATCGATCCTGCCAGACAACCGTACCATTTTCCAATGCAAAGGTTTCCATTTCAAAAGAGCTTATCGGTAAGCCTTTCTTTGGAGTGTCGGCCGGCTGCTCTTTACTTTTGTCTGCCGGCTGTCCATTTTTTGGCGCAGCGGATGGCCCGATTCCTTCCCAGTTCCCCTTACCGGATTTCGTCTTTTGCAGCGCAAGATATGGTTCGTTTACCACAAATCGCTTGATTTCAACCTTTTTTGATAAAAGCGGCAACAGTTTCATGCGCACTTCGAAGGATCGAATGGAAAGCATGTCGTCATTCCCGAATTCAGCGGTATTTCCAAGATGCAGATCGCTGAGGGTGACGCCGGCCCATGGGAAAAGAGTGAGTTTGAGGTCCCCGCCTAGACGGAAAGGTCTTCCGGTGTATACGGAAACACGCTTCTCGATTTCGGGTTTGTAGGTGTTGATGTCCACAAAAAAAGGAGTGATCAACAGCGCTGCCAGCAAAAGGGCAACGATACAGACGCCAATAATTACGATACGCTTGACAGCTTTCATTCTCGTCCTCCTTTAATCTCCGGGATCATGGCGCCTCCCTTGTTTTCAACAAAGCCCAACCCTGCAGTTCACCATTCATTATCGCCCCGACTCTCTCACCATGCCCGTTTACCCGTTTAAATAATAAAATCTGCGTTTGTCCACCCTTCCCGTTCATCAGAATACGGTCAAAAAGCAGTTTTGGCAACAAAAGGGAATGAATTCCATTTATATTCCTCAAATCATACCTATGATCATTTTGTCCAAAAACCCCTTCTACAACATTGGAAAAATGTTTACATACGGTATTTCGAGTCTGTCCATAAAAGGTAGGACATCAACCCCGAAACCGCAAGGCGGGATTGATATCCGGTTACGGCCAGTCATTCCATCGCACAAACCCGTCTATCTGAAATTACACAAAAAACGTATCGCTTCCGCTTGACAATTCAAAAAAAACACCCATTATTATTTAGATTTTTTATGTCCACTTTTGGGTTGGAATGCATATTGGCATTATATTGTAAGAAACACAGGAGAATATTCAATGGAAGTCAAGAAGGAAACCAGGCAGTTCAAAACGGAAGTACAGCAGCTTTTAAACCTTATCGTCAATTCCCTCTATTCGAATCGTGATATCTTTCTGCGAGAGCTGATATCCAATTCATCCGATGCCATCGACAAACTCCGTTTTAAAGCCGAAACCGATCCCGGTATTCTGGGAGATGATACTGATTTTTCCATTAAAATTATCCCGGATGGCATTAAAGAAACCATCGAGGTTCGGGACAACGGTATTGGCATGACCTATGAAGAAGTCCTGGAAAATATCGGGACGATTGCCAAAAGCGGAACAGCCGCCTTCATGCAGGCATTGGAGCAGGCCCAGTCGCAGAGCAGCCTTATCCCTGAATTAATCGGTCAATTCGGAGTCGGCTTTTACAGCTCTTTCATCGTAGCCGATAAGGTGTCCCTTATTACAAGAGCGGCCGGTGCCGAAAAAGGTGTCAAATGGGAAAGCTTTGGTGATGGCACCTACACGATTGAGGAAACCGACCGCCAATCAAGAGGCACATCTGTTATTTTGCACCTGAAGAAGAAGGCAAAGGATGAAAAGGATTATACCGATGAATGGGTGATCCGAAATATTGTCAAGCAGCACTCCGATTTTGTCAGTTATCCCATTGTCATGGATGTTGAAAAAGATGAGCCCATTCCGGACAAGGAGCTGATTAAAGACAAGGACGGCAAGCCCGTCGGAGGCACCACCCGTAAAGTGACCGCCGAAGAGACCCTGAACTCCATGAAGGCCATCTGGACCAAAAGCAAAGACGAAGTAACGGAAAAAGAATACGAAGAATTCTACCAGCATATCAGCCACGACTGGAACGCGCCACTGGAACATGTCCACATGAAGCTTGAGGGAACAACGGAGTACAGTATGCTGCTGTATATACCCTCCAAAGCACCCTTTGACCTGTTCCACCCGGAAAAAAAGCACGGTATTCACCTTTACTGTAAGCGCATCTTTATCATGGATGACTGCAAAGAAATTGTACCGGAGTATTTCAGCTTCATAAAAGGCGTGGTGGATGCCCCGGACTTGAACCTCAATGTCAGTCGGGAAATTCTGCAGCAGGATCGGCTGGTTCGGAATATCCGCAAGAATCTGGTAAAAAAGATTTTCGACCTGCTAAACGGCATGGAGAAGGAAAAATACGAAACATTTTACCGTGAATTCGGACAGATATTAAAAGTTGGCATTCATACCGATTTTGACAACAAAAACAAAATTGCGGAACTGGCCCGCTACACAACCACGAAGTCGGATGGAAAGCTCGTTTCCTTCAAAGAATATGTCGATAATATGCAGCCGGACCAGAAAGATGTTTATTACATCACCGGAGAAAACCTGAAAGCCCTCCTGAACAGCCCGCACCTGGAACAGTTAAAGCAGAAAAATTATGAGATTCTGCTGATGAATGACCCGGTTGACGAGTGGGTTGTCCAGTCTCTATCGGAATATGATGGTAAAAAACTGAAAAGTGCTGAAAAAGGGGATCTTGAATTCGACAGCACGGATGACCACGAAAAAGCTGACTACAAACCACTGTTCAGCTTTATCCGCTCTCAGCTGGAAGAAAATATCAAAGAAGTCAAGGCGTCCAACCGGCTGACGGACTCTGTTTCCTGTCTTTCCGGTGAAACCGGTGATATAAGCGGCTATATGGAAAAAATCCTGAAATCGACCGGGCAGGACGTGCCCAAAGTCACGCGGGTGCTAGAACTGAACATCGCACATCCGGTGGTTGAAAAAATGAAGTTGTTGTATGAAAAAGACCGCAGCAACAAGGATCTGGAAGATTATTGCAAACTGCTTTACGACATGGCTCTTATCGGTGAAGGCAGCAAAATTGACAACCCCTCCTGGTTTAGCAAACGCGTTGGCAGCCTGCTGTCGGAAACCATTCAGATAGACTGACCCGGCAGGTTTTCTGATGAAAAAGGGGGTCTTTCGGGTTATTCGCGGATATTGCAGGCAAGCCTGAATCCAAGGTAGGAATAACGAATACCCGAAGGAACACCTTTTCGGGCAAAAATACGGCACTGTTCAGCCGGGTGGTGCCAGCTGCCCCCTTTGACAACCCGCTTCAATTCGGCTCTCGAATGATGTGCCGGGGCACCTGGACTTCGTCTTTCCGGGCCAAGGAAGGGGTCTTCGCACCACTCCATGACATTTCCGCACATGTCGTGGAGACCAGTCGGGTTGGCCTGTTTCCGTCCCACCGGATGAGTGGAAAAATTGCTGTTGCTCCGATACCAGGCTTTCAAGTTTATATCCTCAGGAGAATCATAGCGGTCATCCTGCCCGCAACTTGTCGCGGCGTACTCCCATTCCAGTTCGGAGGGAAGGCGGAAAACCCGGCTGCGATTGCTTCTGGAACGAAGTCTGCGAATAAATTGCTGAACGTCGTTCCAGGAAACCTGCTCCACCGGGTTGTCTTTTCCAGATGTAAACCTGGACGGATTGCTGCCGGTTACCATTTCCCACTCCTTCTGCGTTACGGGATACTTGCTTATCCAGAACGCCCCCACCGAAACGGGACCGGA
>CAZKYZ010000249.1:0-5944 GCA_964557055.1 uncultured Desulfobacterales bacterium | reverse complement strand
CTCCCATTTGGGAAATGAAATCCAGAACATCATCGCGAATAACCTTGAAAAAGACGGAGCCAAGATTGATGTTCCGGGGGATATGCCGGCATTGTTCAATGGTCGAACAGTCGACAGCGATAGTGAGATCCTGCAACTGGGCAGGGAACGAGAGGCCGATTATGTTATCTGGGGGAGCTTGACCCAGATCGGCAATCGTTACTCACTTGATACCCGCATGGCGGAAGTCTATGCTGGAATTGTGCCGGACACGATTGTAACGGAGGGGGGCAGCATACAGAACCTGCTTGGATCGGTAGAAAAATTGAACCATACACTGGGGATGGATATTTTTAAATGGAAGCGGGTTTCCGAAATTGTGGTCAGGGGGAACAAGCGGATTGAGGCTGACGCTGTGCGACGAAATATGAAAACCAGAGTCGGCGATATTTTTCGAACCCAAAATGTCACTGATGACATTAAAGTCATCTATGACATGGGATATTTCGATGATGTCCGGATAGAGGCCGATGAGGGACCGGACGGAAAAATACTGACGGTTATCGTATCGGAGAAATCGACGATCCGCGGGATTAATATTATCGGTAACGAGGAACTGGACACGGATGAGATCAAGGATAACTTGGATATTGCCACCGGAGCAGTGCTAAACATCGCCCGCATCCAGAATAATGTCGGCCGAATCGAAAACCTGTACAAAGAGGAAAATTACCATAACGTTACCGTTTCATTCAAGATCCACGAACTGGAAAACAGCCAGGTGGATGTGGATTTTATTATTGAAGAAGGAAAAGAGCTCAAAATCGGCAGCATTCGGATTGAAGGCAACGAAGCGATTGACAGCGAAGAGCTGCTTGATCTGATGCAAACCAAGGAAGACAGTTGGCTTGGATGGTTTACCAAGGACGGTGAACTGGACCGTCAAACTCTGAACCAGGATGCTTCCAGGATCGCTTCACACTATCATAACAATGGGTACATTAATTCCAGGGTGGGTGAGCCGGAGATTGTTTATGCTGAAGACCACATCGAAATACTGATAAAAGTAACGGAAGGAAGTCAATACAGTATCGGGCAGGTCAAAGCTACCGGAGATCTGCTATATACCGAAGAAGAGTTGCTGGCGATGGTGAAAACGGCTCCGACAGCCATTTACAGCCGGGGTGATTTGCGAAATGATGTCTTACGCTTGACTGACATGTATAACGATCAGGGATATGCTTATGCCGAAATAACCCCCAAGGTCCAGCGCAAAGATGAAGAACTGCTGGTTGACATCACTTTTGAGATTGACAAAAAGCAGCTTGTTTATTTTGAACGAATTTCCATAACCGGCAATACGAAGACCCGGGACAAGGTGATCCGCAGACAGCTTCTCATTTACGAAAAAGAACTGTACAGCGGCACCCGTTTGAAAAGAGGCATCCAGAATATTCAACGGCTCGATTTTTTTTCAGATGTTCGTGTCAATTCAACCGAAGGCAGTGCCGAAGATCAGATGATGGTTGATATTGATGTTACTGAGAAGAATACCGGTGCGTTTTCCATCGGGGGCGGCTATAGTACGGCCAACAGCTTTTTTGCAATGGTATCCGTTACCCAGAAGAACCTGTTTGGCCGTGGGCAGATTTTGAGCGTTACCGCCGATGTGGGCGGAACATCCAGCATGTTCCGGCTCGGTTTCACGGAGCCCTGGCTCTTCGATATCCCCCTGTCCGCCGGTGCCGAAATTTACAAATGGGATTACGAATACTACTCATATGACAAGGATTCCGTTGGCATCGTAGCTCGAGTAAGCTATCCGGTTTGGCGGTATACGCGAGCCTATTTTCAGCACTCCTATGATTTATCCGACATCAATGCGAGTATAAACGCTCCCGATACTGTCAAGGTGTTGAATGGAAAGCAGACAACCCACATGCTCAGGCCTTCTCTCGTTTATGATTCCCGTGACAACGAGTTTAATCCCACTCGGGGATCCAATCACAATCTGACCATCAGCTATGCCGGATTGGGCGGGGACATTAACTATTTAAAGGCCGAAGCCGGTACCGGCTGGTATTTCCCCCTTTTCTGGGGAACCGTTGCTGCGGCGCACGCGCGGGTGGGGTACGTCCAAGAAATGAACGGCGGTATTCTGCCCGACTGGGATAAATTCGAAATAGGGGGCATCAATACCCTGCGGGGGTTCGATGAAGAGGACTTAGGGCCGTACGGAAAAAACAGCTCTGGCTTTAATACGTACTACGGCGGCAACACCTATGCGCATGTAAACCTGGAATACATATTTCCACTGGTGCCGGACCTGGGTATTGTGGGTGTGGTATTCTACGACACCGGAAATGTTTGGGACACCGACCCCCCCAAAGGGTTAAATGGGCAACAGTTGTATCAGGATGATGATTTCGATGTGGCGGGATTCGCTTCCAGTGTCGGAACGGGTATTCGCTGGGCCTCACCGTTCGGTCCCATCCGGGTGGAATACGGATATGTGCTTGATCCTGGCGAAACATTCGGTATAAGCAATGAAGAACGACCCGGCGGCGGTGCCGAAGGTGGGAAATTCGAATTTTCCATGGGGGCGGCCTTTTAGACCCGATGGAAACGCAGTTCAACCAGTAACCATTAAAAATCTAACGTATTGATCTTTTGAAAGGGGAAATAATGAAAAAAGCGAATATGATGGCTGTTGCCATCTTTATACTTATGGTTGCGCTGTCACCGGCACATGCAGCCGATGTGGCCAAAATAGGGATTGTAGACGTACAAAAAGTAATCCAGGAATCTACCCAGGGCAAGGAGATCCAGGCCAAACTGAAAAGCACTTTTGACAAGCAGAAAAGTGATTTACAGGCCAAAGAGGCGGAAGTCGAAACGATCGGAACGCAGCTTCAGCGTGAGCGGGAAGTCATGAGCAAGGAGATGCAGCTTGAAAAAGAAAGGGACTTTCGAATTAAAGCCGGCGACTTGAAGACCCTTAGTGTTAAATACAAGCAGGAGTTGAACGACCTGCAGAAAACGCATATGAAAAATTTACTGGACAAGGTCGCCGATATTGTTCAGCAAATCGGCAAAAAGGATGGCTTTTTGCTCATCCTCGAAAAAGCCGGTTCTCTGTATTATCCGTCCTCTCTGGATATCAGCGATCGCGTTATTCAGGAATTAAACAAAACGTATAAGGCCGGCAGTAATTAATGAAATATACGCTCGCAGAACTGGGCGCAATATGCGGCGGCGAGGTCGTCGGAAATCCTGACAGGTGTATACGCGGCGCTTTGGATTTCGACAGCGCAACGTCTGCAGACATAACTTTTGCAGCGAACCCGAAGTTTTTGAAAAGGATCGACGAGACTGCTGCCGGCGCGCTGATTCTGCCGCGGGCATTTACCGCCGTCGGCAGAGATGCAATACTGGTGGATTATCCGCAGGCCGCTTTTGCAAAAGTGCTGGCCCTTTTTTTCCCCCCTGAACAGTGCCCCATGGGCATATCTGATTTTTCCCGACTGGGTGAAGGGGTTTCGTGCGGTGATGGTATTTCCATCTCTCATTTTGTTTCTATCGGAGACAATACAACCATCGGCGATCGGACGATCATTTATCCGGGGGTTGTTATCGGAAGGGAAGTTCACGTTGGAGAGGATGTAAGGATTTACCCCAATGTTACCATAATGAGCGGCTGTAAAATTGGAAACCGGGTCATTATCCATGCCGGCACGGTAATCGGAAGCGACGGCTTCGGGTTTGCACCGGAAGGTGAGATCTACCGTAAAATTCCACATACCGGAATCGTTGAAATTGGAGATGATGTGGAAATTGGTGCGTTGAACGCCATCGACAGGGCCACTTTTGGCAGTACAAGCATCAAACAGGGCGTAAAAACGGACAACCTCGTTCATGTCGGGCACAATGTAACGGTAGGCGAAAACTCCATTCTCGTTGCTCATGTGGGAATCTCCGGCAGCACCGCATTGGGAAAACATGTTGTTATGGCAGGGCAGTCGGCTACCGCTGGTCACATCACCATTGGCGACAATGTAATAGTTGGCGGACAATCCGGAGTAACGAAGTCACTGGAAGCCAACCAGATTGTTTCCGGAACACCGGCAATGCAGCATCGACTTTGGCTGAAAGTATCCCGGGTGCTGCCAAGATTACCCGACCTCATTAAAAAGGTTGTGAATCTTGAAAAAAGGCTATCCCTTCTGGAAAAGCAGCGTTCGGAAGGTCCATATGCGGATAAAAAGGGAGTGTAGCATGGAAACGGAATATGATATCCGGAAAATTATGGAGATATTACCCCACCGTTACCCGTTCCTTATGGTGGACAGAATTTTGGAACTGGTGCCGGGAGAACGTGTTGCGGCTATCAAGAACGTTAGCATCAATGAACCTTTCTTCCAGGGTCATTTTCCAGATAAACCGATTATGCCGGGTGTTCTTATTATTGAAGGCATGGGGCAGACCGGCGGGCTCCTGGCTTTTGAATCGTTCCCGAAAATGCCGCGGGGCACGGTTATTTATTTTATGGGAATGGACAAAGTGCGTTTCCGGAGACCGGTTGTCCCCGGTGATCAAATTCGTTTTGAACTGCAGATTATGCGCATCAAGATGAAGGCCTTGAAAATGAGTGGAAAGGCGATTGTAGACGGCAGGATTGCTGCCCAGGCAGAAATGCTGGCCACCTTTGGAGAACCTGAATGATACATCAAACGGCCGTAATTCATCCGGAGGCCGAATTGGACTCATTTGTCGAAGTTGGTGCTTTCGCGGTCATCGGCGCGAATGTCAGAATCCATTCCGGTACAACCATTGGTCCTCATGTCGTTATCGATCCGTACGTTACGATCGGTCAGGATTGTCGAATATTTCAATTTGCCGCAATCGGGGCAATCCCCCAAGATCTTAAATTCGGGGGAGAAGAGTCGCGTGTGGAAATCGGTCGGGGATGTGTCATCAGAGAATTCGTGACCGTTCACCGTGGAACCAGAGAAGGGGGTGGGCGAACGATAATCGGTGATGGGTGTCTGCTTATGGCGTATACCCATGTTGCCCATGATTGCCGTATCGGCAATCATGTGATCATGTCCAACGCTGCAACCCTTGCCGGTCATATCCATATCGGTAATTATGCAACCATCGGCGGGCTGGTGGCTATTCACCAGTTCGTACGTATCGGGGAATACGCTTTTATCGGCGGGAAATCGGCGGTCCCGAAAGATGTTCCACCATACGTTATTGCATCAGGAGACAGGGTCAAACTTCATGGACTGAACAAGGTAGGGTTGAAGCGGCACGGTTTTTCTGAAGAGTCTATGGCGGCTCTGAAAAAGACCTACCGCATCATTTTCAGGATCGGAATCACTCTGAACGAGGCCATCGAACGTGTTCGGGCTGAAGTGGACCCCCTTCCGGAAGTTACCGGTTTTCTTGATTTCATAGAATCGTCTCGCAGGGGCATCACCAGATAGTATCGGTTGGAATAATAGTGATTGACACATGAAGAAACAAAAAAACGACAGCATCCGGACAGGTGTTATTGGAACCGGATATCTGGGGAAATTTCATGTAGAGAAATATGCGAATATTCCGGGTGTCGATTTGATCGGTGTCGCCGATATTGATTCAACAACCGCTGCCATGGTGGCGCACAAACATGCCACTAATGTCTATAAAAACCACCTGGACCTATTGAAGCATGTCGATGCCGTCAGTGTGGTTGTACCTACCGAGCATCACTATGCAATCTGCAAAGATTGTTTTGAACGTGGTGTGGATGTGCTTGTGGAGAAACCGATGACGGCTACTTTGCAAGAGGCGGATGATCTGATTCACCTTGCCGATTCCAAACAGCTGATCCTGCAAGTCGGTCATCTTGAGAGGTTCAACCCGGCGGTAGTCGCCCTGCAGGAATTCCTGGAGGAACCACTCTTTATTGAATCTCACC
>CAZKYZ010000248.1:0-5982 GCA_964557055.1 uncultured Desulfobacterales bacterium | reverse complement strand
GATCTGGCCAATGCCCTCACTGTTGTTCAATCGTATAAATCCCTGGTCACCGATTCCGGTTTACTTGCGTTAATCGAAAAATACAGCTGCCGCTTTGAAACGACTGGCGTTTTTCAGCTTGAAAATCTGCGTAAAAGCGTTATCCACAATGATGCCAATGATTATAACGTGATCGTAGGCGGCGGCAATGACCGCTACACCAGAAACCAATCCGTAACCGGGATTATCGACTTCGGCGATATGGTCTACAGCTATACCGTCGCGGACCTGGCAATCACGATCGCTTATGCTGTTCTCGATTCCGGCGACCCGTTGGGAATTGCCGCTGAGATTGTGAAGGGCTTTCACCGGGAGTATCCGTTAACCGGCATCGAAATCTCTGTTCTGTTTGATCTGGTCTGCATGCGGCTTTGTGCAAGTGCCTGTTTAGCGGCCTATCAACAGTCACAGCGGCCCAACGATGCGTATCTGTCTATCAGCCAGCAGCCCATCCGTCGGACGCTGCCGAAACTGGCGGATATCTGCCCTGCTTTTGCGGAAGCCGCATTTCGAAATGCCTGCGGGTTAACACCCCTGTTGGCAAAGGAAAAAGTGACCGCCTGGCTAAAAGCAAATCAGACGGCATTTGCCCCGCTGCTGAGAAGGCGCCTGGATGAAAAAACATGTGTTGTTTTCGACCTCGGCGTTGGCAGCCCATTTATCAGCGGCGATCCATCATCTTCCGCCCAAAATACGATCGCACCTGCGATTATTGATCAAATGGATGCGGCCGGGGTACCATACGGTATCGGCCGCTACGATGAAGCGCGTTTATACCAAACTTCTTTCGCTGAAGATGATCGTCATTCCGTCGCCGGTATTCGCCGGTCCGTTCACCTTTGCATGGACCTTTTGGCCCCGCCGGGCACACCTGTTTTTGCTCCTTTGGCGGGCTGTGTTTATGCTTTGGGGAAAAAAACGGCAGCCCCGAATCAAGGGCCTGTTGTTATCGTGAAACATCAGCCCGCGGAGGATATCTCATTTTTCACACTGTATGGGCACCTGAGCGAAACATCCATTGAAAATCTGAAAATCGGCCGGACCATCGCAAAAGGAGAACGACTGGCCACCATAGCGCCCATGACGGAAAACGGCGGATGGCCGCCACAGCTGAGATTTCAATTAATTACCGATCTGCTGGATCGGGATGTTGACTTCCCCTGTGCCTGTTACCCGGATCTGCGTGACGTTTGGGTCCATTTTTCGCTTGACCCCAATCTGTTGCTGCAGATTCCCAAAAAGAGTTTTCCACCGTCGCCACCATCAAAATCGGAAACACTTTCCACCCGTAGAAAATACATCAGCCCGAATCTCAGCATCGGATATAAAAACCCTGTCAAGGTTATCCGTGGGTGGCGACAGTTTTTATTTGATGAAACCGGGCGTCAATATCTGGACGCTTACAACAATGTCCCCCATGTCGGACATTGCCATCCTGCCGTAATCCAGGCCGGGTTGGATCAGATGAACCGCCTGAACACCAATACCCGCTACCTGCACGATACCATCAACCGGTATGCCGAAAAATTATTGTCAACCCTGCCGGATCAGCTGGAAGTGTGCTTTTTCCTGAATTCAGCCAGCGAAGCCAACGAGCTGGCAATCCGGCTGGCAAAGGCCCATACCGGCCGGAAAGATTTTATTGTACTGGAAGGCGCCTACCACGGAAACACCAACACGCTGATCGATATAAGCCCTTACAAACACGGCGGCCCCGGTGGTGAAGGCGCTCCCGACTGGGTTCACACCGCTCCCCTTGCAGACGTTTACCGCGGACCGTATAAAAAAAACGACCCTCTGGCCGGCCCGAAATATGCGCAACACGTTCAGGAAATTATCGTGAACCTGAACCAAAAAGGGAAAGGCCCGGCCGGTTATATCGCTGAATCCTACCCGAGTGTCGGCGGGCAGATCATTTTCCCGCCGGATTACCTGAAAACGGTTTATGATTTCATTCGCCAGGCCGGCGGCGTCTGTATCGTAGACGAAGTGCAGACGGGCTACGGCCGCATCGGGACCCACTTTTACGCCTTTGAAGCCCAGAAAGCCGTTCCCGATATCGTTGTGCTTGGTAAACCGATCGGCAACGGCCATCCCATCGGGGTCCTGGCCACAACAAGAGCAATCGCCGAATCATTTGTATCCGGTATGGAATTTTTCAGCACCTTTGGCGGAAACACCGTATCCTGCGCCATTGGCCTGAAAGTCCTTGAGATCACACTGGAAGAAAAGCTGCAGGAAAATGCGCTTACGGTTGGCACTTACCTGCTGGACCGGCTGCAGCGGCTGAAAGAACGCTATGAAATTGTCGGTGATGTTCGGGGTTCCGGGCTGTTTATCGGGATGGAACTGGTTCGGGATCGCAACTCCCTCGAACCGGCTGCTGACGAGACTTTTTTTATTGCCGATCGCATGCGTGACAAAGGCATCCTGCTGGGAACGGACGGGCCCCGCCACAACGTCGTCAAAATCAGGCCGCCCCTGGTTATCACCCAACAGGACGCCCGGAAAATAGCCGATACTCTGGAAGAAATTCTGGCAGAAGATTTTGAGCAGATATAAAAAACATTTCCAGAATTTACTGTTGTCGGCCGTCGCAATCCTGACGTGTCTGTTCGTTGCCGAAATCGGCATCCGTTATCTGGGCCAAACCGATTTGGACGATAATTTCAATATCTTCGGTCGGGCGTTACAGCCGTATCATCTGCCTGCCAAAACCATGCGTCAAAAAATCGGGATCTACCAGGCCTCCACGCGTACCCGTATTGTTTATGATGCCCGGCGGCCATTATTCCGCCGCGGGGAACCAGGCCATCGCCACAGTTGTTTCTAAAAAAATCATCGCCGCCAAAGCAGCTGCGCAATGACAAGGACAGGCCCCCTTTAGGACCATTACCGCACTGCCAGCACCAGGGCGCTGCGGCTGGGCAGGTAGAGCCGCACCTGCCGGCCGGCGCCATCTGTCCCGGTCATTGGCCCGGCATCATGGCACTTCCCGGGAACCAGGCGCTCGTGGCCGCCGAAACAGACGTCGTCGGTGTTGAGAATCATGCGGTAGCGCCCCGCTTTTTGCACCGGCAGGGCATAGTCGCTATACGAGGTTTGCGGGTGGAAGTTGAAAGCCAGCAATAGACCGCTGCGCGTAAAAGCCAGGACCTTGTCCTCCTGATGCAGGTGTGCAAGTTCCGGCAGGGGGGTATCAAAAAAGCCGGTCTGCCTGGCCATCCGGATCATCGCATGGTCAAAACTGGCCAGAAAGCCGTACTTGAGCCCCGGGTCATCGGCCAGATGCCACTGCCGCCGGGCAAAGTGATACGACCAGCCGTTGCCCTCCCGGGGGAAATCAATCCATTCCGGATGACCGAATTCGTTTCCCATAAAGTTGAGGTACCCGCTGCCGGCGGTGGCCAGAGTGATCAACCGGATCATTTTGTGCAGGGCTATACCCCGGGCGACGACCAGGTGCGGGTCCGCGGCCTGCATGTGATCGTAAATGCAACCGCCCAGCAGCCGGAAAATCAGGGTCTGGTCCCCCACCAGGGACTGATCGTGGCTCTCCGCATAGCTTATGGTCTGCTCTTCGGGCCGCCGGTTGGTCAATTCGTGCCAGAGGTGCCCCAGCGGCCAGTGCTCGTCGGGAATGTCTTTGGCGAGCCGGATCCAGAAGTCCGGAATACCCATGGAAAAACGGTAGTCGAAACCGACGCCGCCTGCCTGAGCAGGAGCAGCCAGACCCGGCATGCCGCTGACATCTTCGGCAATCGTCACTGCCCCGGGATCCAGTTCGTGGATCATACGGTTGGCCAGGGTAAGGTACACCAGGGCCTCTTCATCCACACTGCTGTCGAAATAATCGTTATAGGAGGTAAATGCTTTTTCGAGGCCGTGGTGCCGGTAAAGCATGCTGGTGACCCCGTCGAAACGAAACCCGTCCACGCGGTATTCGTCCATCCAGTAGCGGCAGTTGGAAAGCAGGAAATGGAGTACCTGGGGCCGGGCATAGTTGAAACAGCGCGAATCCCAGGCCGGGTGCCGCCCCCGCGGACCGTCATGGAAATACTGGTAGGGCGTACCGTCGAAGTGGCTAAGACCTTCGACCACGTTGGCCACGGCGTGAGAATGAACCAGGTCCATCAGCACCCGCAACCCGAGGCCGTGGGCCGTGTCGATCAAATCCTTGAGCTCTTCCGGGGTGCCGAAACGGGACGAGGCCGCGAAGAAGCTGGACACCTGGTATCCAAACGAGGCGTAGTAGGGGTGTTCCGGCAGGGCCATCAACTGCAGGGTGTCGTAGCCGGCTGCGGCAATGCGCGGCAGCACCGCTTGTGTAAATTCCCGGTAAGTGCCCACTTTCTCGGCATCCTGGGCCATGCCCACATGCGCCTCATAGATCAATACCGGCGGAGCAGCCGTTCGCTGCGGCCGTTGGCGCCAGCGATAGGCTTTGGCCGGTGACCAGACCTGGGCGCAGAAAATTCCGGTGACCGGGTCCTGCACCACCCGGCGGGCATAGGCTGGTATCCGTTCCCCCTGACCGTCGGGCCACCGGAGTAGCAGCCGGTAGTGCATGCCGTGCCGCAGGCATTCGCCCGGCAGCCGCAGCTCCCAGTCTCCGTTGGCGTTGATGCGTTGAAGCGCGAAGGTCTCGCTCACCGCCCAGCCGGACATCTCGCCAATCAGGAAAATTGCCTTGGCATTGGGAGCCCATTCGCGGAAAACCCAGGCATCGTCCCGGCGGTGCAGTCCGTAATAGGTATGCCCTGCGGCCAGTTCGGCCAGAGAAGAAGCCCCTTCGGACAGCAGGCGGGCGGTCATATCCGCGGTGGCCTGCAGCCGTCGCAGGATCGTGTCCCGGTAGGGGGCCAGGTGTGGATCGGCGCTCACCAGGCAATCGGTTTTGTGTTCAGCGTCAGTGGTGTAAATAGTCATGGGCCCTGTTTTTTTGTGTGCCGTGCTGCCCCTCCCGTATGGCGAAGGTCCCCGGATCTCCCCCGAAAAGGGTGTGCAGCCGTGTTTTTCGCCATCCCCCTGAAACCGTTTCCCGTATGCGAACGATCAAGCGGGCGGGGATACGATCAGGGGGCGCTGCAGCATCTTTTCGTACAGTTCCATGTACTGCTCGGCGGTGACGGCATGGTTGAAACTGTCGGCGGCCTGGTTCATTATCCTTTCGACCTGCGGGGCTTTGACCGCTTCCGGAAGCCGGTAAAAGGCCATGGCCTGTCCGATCGCCCAGAACAGGCCCTCACCGTCCCACACGTCGAACAGAAAACCATTCCCGCTCCCCTTTTCAACATCCAGGGGTTTAACCGTATCATGGATGCCGCCGGTATTGTGCGCCACCGGCAGGGCGCCATACAGCGGGCCGATCATCTGGGGCAGTCCACACGGTTCGAAACGTGAAGGCATCAGGACGAAATCGGCGGCCGCATAAGCCTTGCGGGCCAGATCCTCGTTAAAATCGCAGATGGCCACCCGCCCTGAAAATCCGTGGAAATGAACGATGTCGGCGAAATACGGTTTGAATTCGCCGTTGGCCACGAAAATAATCTCCAGCGTTTCGTCCCAGTAGGTGTGCATGACCCGGTAGAGAATCTGCGCCAGCAATTGGCAGCCTTTCTGGATACTGTCCAGCCGGTGCGGCCAGAAAAGCAGGGGAGCAGCGGCATCCGGGATCAGCCCCACCCGTTTTTGCAGATCCAGCTTGTTGGCCTGTTTGGCCTGCGGGTGTTCCTCCGGTCCGAAGTTGACCTGCAGGGCCCTGTCGTCCCGGGGCGCAAAGGATGGATCCGGAGCGTTGAGAATACCCGCAGCGCAATCCGCGTAGAATTTGTTGGACAACTCGGAACGAATCGGTCCGGCCGCGAAATCGTGCTGACCGTTGACGATTTCGTGTAAAAAAGTGGGGCTTACCGTATTGACGAAATGAGCACCAAAAATCCC
>CAZKYZ010000247.1:0-6035 GCA_964557055.1 uncultured Desulfobacterales bacterium | reverse complement strand
GGCCATGCCCACCCCGGGATACGGCGGGTACTGGTTGCACAGTCGGAACGGTTGTGGCACGTGTCGAATCTCTACTATACGGTTCCCCAGACCGAACTGGCATCCCTGCTGGTTCAAAACAGTTTTGCCGACAAGGTTTTTTTGTGCAATAGCGGCGCCGAGGCCAACGAAGCCGCCATCAAGCTGGCCAGGCGGTATTTTTATGATGCCGGCCAACCCGGCCGTAAGACCATTATCGCCATGGAAAAGTCTTTTCACGGCAGAACCATGGCGACCCTGTCGGCCACCGGACAGGAAAAAATCAAAAAAGGGTTCGATCCCTTGCTGGCAGGGTTTCGCTTTGTTCCCTTCAACGATACCGATGCGCTGGCCGCCCAGCTGGATCCATCCATCTGTGCCGTCCTGATGGAGCCGATTCAGGGGGAAGGCGGGGTTCGCTGTCCATCCCAAAAATATGTACGCAGCGTTCGCGAACTGTGCGATCGATCGGGTACCCTGCTGATTTTCGATGAAATTCAGACCGGCATGGGAAGAACCGGAAAACTGTTCGCCTATCAGCATTTCGCAGTAGAACCGGATATCATGACACTCGCCAAGGCATTGGGCAACGGGCTTCCTATCGGCGCCATGCTGGCCAGAGAAACTATCGCGCGGGTTTTCGAACCGGGATCACATGCCAGCACTTTCGGAGGTACCCCCCTGGTGACGGCCGCCGCCGCCGAGGTTGTAAGAATGATGACCGAGGAGGGTGTCGTGGAGCGGGCTGCAGAGACCGGAAAGTATTTTCGGAAAAAATTGGACGGATTGCAGGAACGGCATAACTGTATTCAGGAGATCCGCGGCATGGGGCTGCTGATCGGGCTGCAGCTGAACATCCCCGGTGCCGATATCGTCAATAAATGCCTCCAACGCGGGTTTCTGATCAACTGCATCCAGGAATCGATATTGCGGTTTGCGCCGCCTCTTATCATCAGCCGTGGAGAAATTGACAACCTGATTTCCTGTTTGGACGAATTATTGGAACAAACGTAAGCATTACATGATCAAAGCGATTATAAAAACATACATGGGGCAACCGGCAGTGAATAACGAAAATAAGCGGATGCCACGAAACGAACATAAAAAAGGAAATTTACGTGGGAAAAGAGATTAAGAAAGTTGTGCTGGCATATTCCGGTGGACTGGATACATCGGTAATTTTGAAATGGCTCATGGAAGTCTATCGGTGTGAAGTGATCACCTTTTCGGCTGACATCGGTCAGGGTGACGAACTGGAAGCGACCCGGATCAACGCCGAGAAAACCGGGGCCTCAAAAATTTATATCGAGAATCTCAAAGAAACCTTCGTGAAAGATTATGTGTTTCCGGCTTTCCGGGCCAATGCCATTTATGAAGGGCAGTATCTGCTGGGGACCGCCCTGGCCAGGCCCCTGATCGCCAAACGGCAGATGGAAATCGCTGCAGAAGTTGGTGCCGATGCCGTAAGCCACGGAGCCACCGGAAAAGGGAATGATCAGGTGCGGTTTGAGATCGGCTATCTTTCCTTTGATCCCCAAATCGTGATCATTGCACCATGGCGGGAGTGGGACCTGAATTCCCGTTCCGCTTTGATGGCATTTGCTGAAAAGCATGGCATCGATGTGCCCACGACCCATGCCAAACCGTATAGTACCGACAGGAACCTCCTTCATATCAGCTATGAAGGCGGTGTTCTGGAAGACCCCTGGGTGGGCCCCCACGAAGACATGTTTACCCTGACATCGTCGTTGCAGGAAGCTCCCGATACGCCGGAAACGATTACGCTGGAGTTCGAGAAAGGTGATCCCGTATCAATCAATGGTGCGGTCCTTTCGCCGGCCGGCCTCCTGGCGGAGTTGAACCGTCTTGGTGGGAAACATGGCATCGGCAGAATTGATATCGTTGAAAACCGCTATGTCGGGATGAAATCCAGGGGCATCTATGAGACACCGGGAGGAACCATTCTCCGGGCGGCGCACCTTGGAATTGAATCGATTACCATGGACAGGGAGGTCATGCACCTGAGGGACTCACTGATACCCAAATATGCAGAGCTGGTGTATAACGGCTTCTGGTTTGCACCGGAGCGGGAACTGCTGCAGACCATGATCGACAAATCCCAGGAAGACGTGCATGGAACCGTACGGCTGGAGCTGTATAAAGGCAATGCCAGGGTGATGGGCCGAAAATCTCCGAACTCCATTTATCGGGAAGATTTTGCGACCTTCGAAAAAGACAAAGTGTATACGCAAAAAGATGCGGAGGGTTTTATTAAATTGAATTCCCTGCGTCTGATCATCCGGAAAATGATGCAGAAATAGCCCGAAGCACTTTCGGAACGAAACTACAAAATCTGAAAAAGAGGTGGTTATGACCGAAAAACCATGGGGGGGCAGGTTTTCCGAAAAAACAAACAAGTTGGTGGAGAAATTTACTTCTTCGATTAACATCGACAGGCGGCTGTATATTCATGACATTGAAGGCAGTATAGCCCACTGCAGAATGCTGGCCAAGGTTGGAATTATTACCGAAGACGAAGGTGCCGCCATGATAGACGGGCTGGCGGCGGTGAAACGGGAGATCGAGAGGGATCAATTCACTTTCGATGACACCCTGGAAGATATTCACATGCATATCGAATCCCGCCTGGTTCAAATCATCGGAAAGACCGCCGGAAAGCTCCATACGGCCAGGAGCAGGAATGATCAGGTCGCTTTGGATATACGGATGTACTTGCGGGAGGAGACCCGGACCGTTATTGCGATGATCGATGAACTTCGCCGGACTATCATCGCTTTCGCAAAAACGCATCTGGATGTCATCCTGCCGGGGTATACCCATCTTCAGAAAGCGCAACCGGTATTGCTGTCTCATCATTTTATGGCCTATTATGAAATGTTCAGCCGGGATGCAGAACGCTTTGGGGACGGATACCAGCGGATCAATGTAATGCCGCTGGGAAGCGCCGCGCTGGCCGGGACCACTTATCCCATCGACCGGCAATATACTGCCGAGCTGCTGGCGTTTTCACAGGTATCCAGAAACAGTATCGATTCCGTCTCCGATCGGGATTTCATTATCGAATTTCTGTCGTCCGCCAGCATCTGCATGATGCATTTCTCACGGCTGTCCGAGGAAATGATCCTGTGGTCAACGTCCGAATTCAATTTTATCGAATTTCCGGATGCTTTCTCCACCGGGAGCAGTATCATGCCGCAGAAAAAAAATCCGGATGTGGCCGAGCTGGTGCGCGGAAAAACAGGGCGGGTGTTTGGTGATTTGACTGCCATGCTGACAACGATGAAATCTCTGCCGCTATCTTACAACAGAGATATGCAGGAGGACAAGGAACCCCTGTTCGATGCGCTGGATACTCTCAAGGCCTGTATCGAAATATATATCAACATGATTCCAAGGCTTATCGTAAAAAGCGAGAATATGCGGCAGTCGGCCCAAACAGGTTTTTTAAATGCCACCGACATGGCGGACTACCTTGTTGTCAAAGGAATGCCGTTTCGGGACGCCCACAGCTGTGTCGGCAAAGCGGTGAGTTACGCCATAGCCAACCAAAAAGAATTGCACAATTTAACCGTGGTGGAGCTGCAATCTTTCTCAAAACTGATCGACAGTGATCTCTTTGAGAACTTAACTCCGGAAGCAATGATCAACCGGAGGGCCGTTATCGGCGGTACTGCCCTGAAATATGTGCAGCAAGCTGTTGAGGCTGCAGAAAAAGAACTGGCCTGATATTTGAAATCCGGATATGGATACCGGGTAATGACGGTTGGAAAACCAATAGGAGAATGGGTGTGAATTGATGAAAGAGCGAATGACCAAATCGAGGCTGTTGTTGATTTTACTGATCAGCGCAGGGATACTGCTTCCGGCAGGGTGCGGTAAAAAGGGACCGCCCGTACCGCCCAGCCAAATTCTCACAGCGCCGGTGAATGACCTGAAAGCGAGAGTTGTTAATGGAAATATGACATTGTATTGGACAATTCCACTGGACTCAGAGAACGTCACGGTTCCTCTGGAGGGTTATTATGTTTTTCAAGCAGAAGAAGAGGTGAGTGAAGGCATGTGCGAGGAATGCCCGAGGAGGTATACCATTATCGGCGAGCCGCTGATTTACAGCGCTTCTGAAAAGGAAAACGGTCAACAGATAATGACCTACATCAAACAGTTGCGCAAAGGTTTCCGATACACCTATAAAGTAAGGGGGTTTACGGGGGGCGGATCAATCGGTGGAGACTCCAACATTATTGAGTTCGTTTATGGAGCTGACAGCGAACAAAATGGACAAGAACAATAGGAAGATAATGGAAAAGATAGCATTCACCAAGATGAGCGGTTGTGGTAACGATTTTATCGTGATCGACAACCGTAAGGGACGCATACAGAGCAGCGATCAAAGCCATTTTGTTAAACGCGTAAGCCGCAGGCGCATGTCCGTGGGTGCCGATGGCGTTATTTTGATTGAAAATTCCGATCGCGTAGATTTTAAATGGCGGTTTTATAATTCGGACGGCAGCCAGGCGGAAATGTGCGGAAACGGTGCACGCTGTGCGGCGCGATTTGCATTCCTGAACAGTATTGCACCCCAAAATATGTCTTTTGAGACCGTTTCCGGCGTTATTTCAGCTGCTGTCGAAACGGACAGCGTTCGCATTCGGATGACCGATCCTTCCGGTGTGGAAGCGGATATCGCTGTTGATTTGAAGGAAGGCCCCCTGCAGGTGGACAGCATATTTACCGGTGTGCCGCATGTGGTGGTTGCTGTGGAAGATGCGGAGAAGGTTGACGTTGCGGTGATGGGGCGGGAAATACGATATCACCAAAGATTCCAGCCGGCAGGAACCAATGTGAATTTTGTTTCCCGCAAACCGGATGGGACCATTCGGGTGAGAACTTACGAAAGAGGGGTGGAAGATGAAACCCTCGCTTGCGGGACCGGCGCTGTGGCAGCCGCCATTGTCGCATCTCAGCGGTATGATTTAAAATCACCGGTTGAGGTCGTCACTAGCAGCGGTGGCGTGCTTACAATATTTTATACACAGGATGGCCCGGATTTTCGGGAAGTTTATCTGCAAGGAGATGCCAGGGTTGTATACGAGGGGACGCTCTGGGAAGAGACCCTCGTTTAGGTGGCACTATTTACCGTATATCTCTCGGTAGGGTCAAATATGGGGGTGAAATTGGACAACTGCCAAGGCGGTATCCGCGCACTTACCCGTTTTTCGAAGATTACCGGTCAGTCACATTTTTATCAGACGGAGCCGGTCGATTATCGCGACCAGGACTGGTTTGTCAATGCAGCTGTAAGAATTGAAACGGAGCTGGTGCCGGAGGCGCTGCTGGCTGAACTGCAGTGCATCCAAAAAGAGCAGGGCCGTGAAAAGCAGACCATCCGTTTCGGGCCGCGTAGCCTGGATCTGGATATCCTGATGATAGACGATCTGGTATTGGATACACCTGCATTATCCGTTCCCCATCCGCGAATGCATCAAAGACGCTTTGTTCTGAAGCCGATGTGTGATATACAATCAGATATTATCCATCCGGTGTTAAAGGAAACCGTCGAACATCTGCTTGATCGGCTGGATGAAGAGGGGCAGAAGCTGACCAGGCTGTGAAAGAGACAACTCAGACAGCGATTTGCGCTAAAATGTATCAAGAGCAGGAACCGATTTGGATCAAAAAATAAAAAATTTTCTGCAAACGCCCAACAACTGGACACTGTTCCGGATGGCGGTGGTCCCGGTGATTGTCGTGCTGTTGTTGTTTCCCAATCGGTTTTGCACGTTTTGGGCAGCCTTTTTGTTCAGTGCCGCGGCAATAACCGATTATTTAGACGGTTATTTTGCCAGACGGCAAGGGCTGGTGAGCAGTTTTGGAAAGATCATGGACCCCCTTGCCGATAAACTGTTGGTATCGTCGGCTTTAATCATGATGACCGCACTCGGATGGATACCGGCCTGGGCGGTATGCGTGATTATCGGAAGGGAACTGGCCGTAAC
>CAZKYZ010000246.1:0-6038 GCA_964557055.1 uncultured Desulfobacterales bacterium | reverse complement strand
AGCACGTCGATGGCGGGGAGTGGAATCTAATAGTTGCCAACCACACCTTTGCCAATAGCGTATCGCCTTTCGGCGATGAGATCCACCGGGCTCATTACTACGTCTGGAACGACACCAACGATGACGACGTGATCGACAACGGCGAGATCTACCTGGTGGAGCTGGATGGCGCCATCACCTACCGGCAGTTTAATGATGGCAATGGTAACGATATCGTGGAGAGCGGCGAGCTGCTTACCACGGCAACACCGCCTTTGGGCGTGCGCCCGGCCAATCCGCAGGGGGCGGTGACCTCCGCCGGCGGGGCCATCGGCGACACCACCATCGGTATGGATACCATGCTCACGGCCCTACCGGCCGGCACGGTTATCGCTTTTGCGGGAGACACCACCGCCCATAGCGTGGTCTCTTCCACCACGACCAGCGTCACGTTCGCTCCGGCCCTGGCAGCCACCGTGGTTGCCGGCACCGCTGTGACCGTTTACCAGACCTATAGCGAGGCCCGCCAGAATTTTGCCAACTGGTACCAGTACTACATCAAACGGGAGTACACCTCCAAGGCGGCTGTTGGCCGGGTGATCGCGGATATGAACGAGGTCAACATCGGGCTGCACACCATTTGGGCCCGCATCAACCAGGGCGTTCTCCCGGTGATCAAACCGAACCCGCCCGCGGCGGCCAGTGCGGGCGACGGCACTCCGACCCTGTTGAACCTGCTTTACGGTATCAACTCCAGCGGCGGGACACCCTTGCGAAGGGGCCTCCAGCGGGTGGGGCAATATTTTGACGATACCGACGCCACCGATGGCGGTCTCAGCGGGGGCAATCCTTATCTGGATACGGCCAACGGGGCCTGCCAGCAGTCCTTCGCCATCGCCATGACCGACGGTTACTGGAACGGCAGTGATCCCACTCCGCTGTTGGGCAACACCGACGGGGATTTCGCCACCAACACCAACGCTGACGTCAACTCCGGTTGGGACGGCTTCCCCTACGGGGATAATTATTCCAACACCCTGGCCGACGTGGCCATGTATTACTACGAGAGAGATCTGCGCCCGGGTAACAACGCGGGGCAGCTCGACCAGGTACCCGTGAGCTCCGGCGACTCCGCCCAGCATCAGCACATGGTAACCTACGGGGTTTCCTTCGGCGTGCGCGGTTCCATCGATGCGGATGCCATCGACGGTTGCCCGCCGGCCTGCCCCTGGACCAATGTCGACACCAACCAGGGCAAGATCAACGACCTGATGCATGCTTCTGCCAACGGGCGGGGAAAATTCCTGTCGGCCGACAATCCGCAGGATCTCATCAATGCCCTTCTGGCGCTCAAAAATGACATTGAGGCCAAAACCGGTTCGGGTGCGGCTGTCGGTACAACACCATCCGGGCAGCTCAGCACCGGTACCTATGTATATCAGGGGATCTACGATACCGGTACCTGGTCGGGTGATGTGAAGGCCTTCCGCCTCTACTCCGAGGCTGAGGCTGCCGCCAACCCGGCCATCGAGCCCGGCGATGTCGTCTACCCGCACGGCTGGTCCACCGAGGATACCATCCAGGCCCGTCGGCTGGCCAACAGCAGCTGGTGGGACAGCGGTCGGGTGATGCTTACCTACAACGGCGTTACGGGTGTACCTTTCCGTTACGCCAGCCTGACAGCCGGTCAGCAAGCCGCTCTTTCCGCGACGCCCTCCACGTCGGCTGCGATGGTTAACTATCTGCGCGGAAATACCGCCAACGAACAGCCTTTAGGGCTTAACTTCCGGACCCGTTCCGGCGCCATTCTGGGGGATTTCGTCCACTCGGCACCGATTCTCCGTGACGACATCCTCTATGTAGGTTCCAACGACGGCATGCTGCACGCCTTCGACATCAACAACAATGGCGCCGAAGTGCTGGGTTATGTACCCAACCTGGTGTTCGGCCATCTGAAGGACCTCAGCGTTCCCAACCCGGGGTTTGTGCACCAGTATTATATAGACAACACGCCGTATGCGGCCAAGGTCGGCACCGCTGTTAATGATCCGGTTTACCTGGTGGGTGGTCTCGGCCGCGGCGGCAAGGGTATCTATATGCTTGATATCACCAATGTATCCGCCGCTACTGTAGAGGCGGACGCACCCAATATCGTCAAGTGGGAGTATCCTTCCGGGACGGACAACGATATGGGGTACACCTTCAGCCAAACCTACCTGGTGAAAGTCCCCACCGGAGGCGGCTCCAACGGCTGGGCCGTGATTTTCGGCAACGGCTACGACAGTGTCAACGGCAAGGCGGTGCTCTATATCGTGGGCATCGATGCGGCCACTGGTGCTAGAACCTGGGAGAAGAAGATCGACACCGGTGTGGGCTTCGGGAGCAATACCTATAACTGCAACGTAGCCCCGGGTTCCGCCGATCCCGCCTGCACCACGCCTCCGGTACCGCAGTGCAACGGACTGTCGTCGCCGGGTATTGTGGACGTGAATTTCGATGGTGTTGCCGATTACGTGTATGCCGGCGATCTGCTGGGCAACATGTGGAAGTTCGACCTGACGGACCTCATCACCACCCCGGAAACCGATGCCACGATCAAGAGCAAGTACATCGCCTACCGGGATGCCGGCAGCAATCCCCAACCGCTGTTTACCGCCCGATATACGGACGGCGTCCACGCAGGGACCATCCAGCCCATCACCACGGAGCCGGAGATTATCTATAACTGCAGCGGACCTGTCGGCAGCGGCTACCTGGTGCTGTTCGGCACCGGCCGTTATCTTAAAAACGGCGAGTTCCTCGATTACGCCGTCAACTCTGTCTATGGTGTCTGGGATTGGCAGGACGCCTGGACCAATGCAACACCGTCTACGACCGGGAACAATAAATATCTCGGTACCTTCAACGCCCCCAATGTGTCCGCGTTTGCCGGGGCGACCCTGCTGGAACAGACCCAGGTGACTTCGGATTTCAGCACGATATCCGAACGGGTGCTGAGCGCCAACCCGATCCACTATTTCGATGTACAGGAATATGTGAATACAAGCGCTTCTACCGGCAGTCATGTGGGGTGGTATTTCAACCTGCCGGGAACCAGCGAGCGTGTCGTCAGCAGCCTTTTTGTACGGGGCGGTGTTGTGCAGTACATCTCCGTGGTACCATCCAATTCACCCTGTGCCGGCGGAACTTCTTCCATCACCCATGGTGCCAATGCCTGCACCGGAGGAAGGCTCGATTTCGCTTTCTTCGACATTAATGGCGACGGTGTCATCAACAGCAGTGACCTGGTCAATATCGGTTCGGCAACCAAACCGATCTGGGTGCCGCCGTCGGGTCTCTATCGCCAGGGTATGCTTTACAGCCCGGCTACAATTTCCATCCGCGGCATGGGCACGGCAGTGAACATATCCAGTACGTCGGACGCCAACCTGATCAAAACGCTTACCAAGGACGAACGTAAAGGTATGGTGGAATGGAGAGAACTTTTCTAGAAAGGAAAATCAGATGAAACGGATCAAGAAATATACCATTATTGCGGCCGTGCTGGCCGGTTTCCTGCTGACAGCCGGTCTGTGCGCGGCCCAAGTCGAAAGTGACGACCCCGATGTGGACGTGCTTTCCTCAAAAGCCTTTTTGGAAAAGCGGGTGATCGACCTGATCAGCCCTCAAGAGATAACGATTGCCGATATTCCCTACCGGTTGGCGGAAAACATTCAACTCTACGATGATGAGGGTGAATCGACGGATCTGGAGTATTTCAAGGTTGGTGACCTCGTTTTTTTCAGCCTTAACGGCAGTGGTCAGCTCAACGGCATGTGGGTTGAGCAAAAAGACTGACGCCGCCTGAATGGGCGCGGGTAATGATTTTACACCAGTAATCCCAACCATTGGAAGAAGCCCTGCCGAATCCGGCAGGGCTTCTTTATTTCCTGGCAGTGATTTCCAGCCGAAATTGAACGATTTTCCACAAAAAAAGGTTGATTGGTTTTGCCCTTGTAGAGTATATTCAATAAATCATAATTTATATTGAATACTTACCTGTTAGGCTGAGATATGCAACCAAACCCCGCCTCGCGAGGCGATGAGCATTACTCGTTAAAAACGATTTGCCGTGCCCTGATCCGGGCGGGGCTTTCCTCGAAATCCCAGGCCATGGAGCTGTTGAAAAAGGAGGACATCCTTCAAAAACGCCTGGCGTCCCTTATTGAAAAAAACAGTGACGACAAATTGGGGAATGCGGCAGCCTCCGGGCATGAGACGCTTATCGATGTGATCGCGCCCATGGAACTGCAGCGCAAAGACAAACCGTCCCAGCGGTTGGATGAAGATGCCATCTACAGGGCCGTTGCGGCAGAATGGAAAATGCCGTACAAGAAAATCGACCCCCTCAAGCTGGATCTCAACATCGTCACCACAACCATTCCGAAATCGTTCGCCTTGAAACATCTCGTCCTGCCCATCGAAATCAACGCAGGCGTTTTATCCGTGGCTACTCCGGATCCGTTCAATATCGAAGTCATGGACGACATTACCCGGGTGTGCAACATGCGGGTGTCTTTTGTTGTCAGTGCCAAAACGGATATTATCAAGCAGATCGGGGAGTTTTTTGGGTTTAAACGGTCTATCGCCGAAGCGGAAGTGATGTTCACTTCCCAGACGGTAGACCTCGGAAATCTCGAACAGTACGTTAAGCTCAAATCGGCGGAAGAGCTGATATCCAACGATCAGCATATTGTCAATGCGGTCAACCATCTGCTTGTCTACGCTTTCGAACAGAAAGCCAGCGACATCCATATCGAGCCCAAGCGCGAAGTGACCATGGTCCGTATGCGCATCGATGGTATTCTGCATACGGTATATAAATTGCCCCGCAAGGTGCACAATGCCATTGTCAGCCGGATTAAAACACTGGCCCGTATGAACATGGCCGAAAAACGAAGGGCACAGGACGGCCGGATCAAAACCGATAAGGGAGGGGTTGAAGTAGAGATCCGTATTTCAACAGTACCGGTGGCCTTTGGTGAAAAATGCGTCATGCGGATTATGGATCCGGATATCCTGTTTCAGGATTTGGCCGGACTCGGCTTTATGCCGGAAGATCTGGAGCAGTACAACCATTTCATCGATCTGCCATACGGTATCCTTCTGGTCTGCGGTCCTACCGGCAGCGGGAAATCGACAACCCTTTATTCGACGCTCCGGTTGATGTCCACCAGCGAGAACAATATCATCACCATCGAAGATCCTATCGAAATGATCCACGAGGATTTCAACCAGATCGGAGTACAGCCCGCAGTTGACATTACCTATGCCAATATTTTAAAAACCATTCTGCGCCAGGACCCGGACATTATCATGGTGGGGGAGATGCGCGATATAGATACTGCCCGCCATGCCGTTCAGGCCGCTTTGACGGGGCATCTGGTATTGTCGACCCTGCACACCAACGATGCGCCCTCGGCGGTTACGCGTTTGCTTGACCTCGGCGTTCCGAACTATATGATCGAAGCTACCCTTGCCGGTGTTGTCGCCCAACGTCTGGTGCGGCGGATATGCAGTTACTGCACGGAATCCTTTGAAATCGATTCCGCAGATCTTCTTTCCCTGGGGCTTGACGTCGGCAAAAAAGGCCCCATCAAACTGAAACGGGGCAAGGGCTGTATCAAGTGTCGCCAGACCGGCTACCGCGGCCGGACCGGTATCTACGAAGTGATGCCGTACTCGGAAACGTTGAAAGAGATGGCCCAGGGGGACAACCTCAACATCGATAGGATTCGAACCGTTGCCCGCAAGGAAGGAATGCGCACATTGCGGGAAAGCGCCATCCAGAAAATGCTGGCCGGGATCACCACCTACCAGGAAGTACTCAAGGTTACCTGGGACTAGAAACCAAATAAGGATTCAAGTGGTACGGGGCCCAGGGTTCAAATTTTGTTATGTATTGCGACGGCAGGATTGAAAGGCTGTGGGAAGGTAATAGAAGCTATCTCAAAAAAGTCTTTTAGCCCAATATCTGCGTTGGGCGTTCGTTCCAAATCCTCGAAATACAGCAGTATTTA
>CAZKYZ010000245.1:0-6084 GCA_964557055.1 uncultured Desulfobacterales bacterium | reverse complement strand
GCCTAATCTTCATAAGTTCGATGGCCAGCCTATCACCGGTCATGTTCGGCATGGTCATGTCCGTAATGACCAGATCAAAATCGTTGGGTCTGGTTCTGAATAACTCCATAGCCTCAACACTGCTGACTCGTGTTGTTACCGCATATCCCAATCGCTCAAGCACCTGACTGCCCATTTTTGCTATTGAGGCCTCATCGTCCACAAACAACATCTGAATGTTCTTCATTGTCTCCTCCACTTGTTTACCGATTTATTTCGGATGCGGCGGCCCTGAAATTTCATCAACGCCTTCTCAAAAATCTACCGTTTTTCTATGTGTGTGCCTTTGACCCAGGCGGTTTCACGGGAATTCGCAACAAAAAGATCGTTCCGCCGGCCTTGGGGCAATGGACGGAAAACTCGCCTTTGTGTTTTTCGACAATAATATCGTAGCAGATACTCAATCCCAGACCGATGCCTTTTCCTGGAGGCTTTGTGGTGAAAAACGGTTCAAAAATTTTGGACCGGATTTCGGTGGGAATGCCCGGGCCATCGTCGGCGAACTCACATGCCACCTGAGCGCCCTCCAGGCGGGTCCGGATGGAAATCCTTCCCTTTTCCGGACGTTTCTGCGACTCGATGGCTTGAGCGCTGTTGACGATCAGATTTAAAAAAACCTGGTTCAGTTGTCCGGGCTGGCAGAAAACATTTGGAATCTTTCCCAGATCTTTGCTGATCTCAGCACTATATTTGTAAGTGTTTGCAGTGATCACCAGCGTGTCTTCAATGCCGGCATTGATATCAAAAAAGGTGAAGTCGTCGGAATGATTTGAATAAGAAAAATTGCGCATGCTCTGGACAATCCAGGCGATCCGCTTAAAACCGCGTTGAGACTCTTCAAACAGATTCGGAATGTCACCCATAATAAAATCGATTTGCAGTTGCGACTCTTTTGCACGGATCGCCTGAATCTCTGACAGATGCCGTTTCTCCTGCCCTATTGTCACAACGAATTTTCGAAACGTTGCAATCATTTCGGATATATCCATAAAGTTTTCAGTCAAAGTCGTAAAATTCGTAGCAACGAAATTTATGGGATTGTTTAGCTCGTGGGCAATGCCGGCAGCCAGTTGCCCTATGGATGCCATTTTTTCCTGGATGATCATCTGGGTGTGCATGTGCTGAATTGCTTGGGTCCGTTCGTCAATCCGCTGTTCTAATGATTCGTTGAGTTGGCGAAGCTTCTCTTCGACTTGTTTGCGGCGGGTGATGTCAATCATCACGGTCAAAAGATACTTTTGTCCCTGACTGCTGACGACTTCCCCTGAGAACAACCCATTCAGTATCGTTCCGTCTTTGCACCGGACCTGCAGATCAACGTTGGAGATCTGGTGTCCGACCAGAAGCTTCTGCCTGGACGCCTCCAACTGTTCCGGGTTCAGGAACAGATTGAGCTCGTCGCTGCTTCTTCCGATAACTTCGTCCCTGCTATAACCGAGTGTGCTCAAAAATGCATCGTTGACATCAAAGAACTTTTGCTCCGTTATCTCGATTAGCGCCATCAGTGCCGGATTATTGCGGAACAGCCGCTCGAATCGCTGCTGGGCTTCCATTTCAGCAGAAAGGTCCTTGCTGATGCCGAAAATGCAATCGGTACCGTTCCACTTGCCGAACCATACCTTGGTCTCAACGGGAAGTAGCACACCTTCCTTCGATGCCAACGGTAAAGGGCAGTTTTGACGCTTGCCCCGCAGCATTTCGGTTATTATGGTTTCGGCCTCCTGCCGCTGTTCTGCAGCGTGCATGTCCCTAAAGTACATTGTTTTGAGTTCATCGGAATCATAGCCCAGTTTTTGATTTACGGCCGGATTGGCGTAGAGGATTCTTCCATCAAAGCTGCCAACAAAAATAAAGTCGCCAATGGATTCGAAGAAGGTGCGGAAATTGGTCTCGCTTTCACGAAGCCTTTCCTCAGCGCTCTTGCGATCGGAAATATCAGCGTGCGTACCCGACATCCGCACCGGTTTGCCTTCCGCTGACCACGCAACCACTTTTCCCCGGTCATGCACCCAGATCCAATGCCCGTCTTTGTGCTTCATCCGGCATTCGCAGTCATAGTATTCGCTTTCGCCTGCAAAGTGCTTCGTCAACAGATCATCAGATTTTTTCATGTCGTCCGGATGGACGAAGCGCTGCCATGTTTCAATGCTGACCGGGGTAAGCTCTTCCAGGGTATAACCGACGATCTGCGCCCAGCGTTCATTGAAAACGGTTTCCCCGGTTTGCACGTTCCACTCCCAAGTGGCAATATTGGTGCCTTTGATAACCGAATCCAGCCGCTCCCGCTGCTGCTCCAGACTCAATTCCAATCGTTTGCGTTCGGTGGTATCGCGACTTACACTGATCAGACCGACCATTTTTCCCTGATTGTCATAATAGGGCGTCTTCTTCGTATCCAGAAGGACTCGCCGGCCATCTGCGGATTTGATCCACTGCTCAAATTGCTGCGTATGGCCATCTTTTAAAGCAGCCTGGTCAAACTTTTCGAAAAAAACCATCATTTCAGCGGTCGCGAACAGATCACAAAACTCTTTGCGGAAGAAATCCGACTCATTCAGACCGCAGAAGTTTTCGAAAGCCGGATTGCATCCAAGATAGGCCCCCTCAATATCCTTGAAAACGACCAGGTCAGGGATGGCGGCAATAAGGCTCTGCAGTCGAAATTTTTCTTTGGCAAGTTTTTCCTCAGCAGCCTGCCGATGCTGAATCTCTTCGGACAACATTTCGTTTGCCCGTGAGATTTCTTGCTGTTTTTTATCGGATTCGTTCAACTGCAGGTTAAGCACCTGGGATCTGATATGATAGCGGATGACCAGAAAAAAAAACCCTATCACCGCAGTACTGATCAGCACAAGCGTACTCAATAGAAGCATCGGCCCGTAGCGGTCGATGATAAGCGTTTGCTCTACCAGTCTGACCAGGCGGATATCCGTACCCCCCAATCGAGCCGTCAGGGCAATCATGTTTCTTATCCCATCGCCAATGTCCCATTGAAAAAATCTTGTTTGCGGCGTGTCTTGGACTGACGAGATAACCCGTTCATTTTTGACGAATTGTTCCAGTTCTCGGCGCAAACCCGCCCGACCCGTACGGCTGGCGGCAAAGAAGGCTTCGCCCAAAGTCAGAATGATCGAATCGTAATAATTTTTCTGGTGGGTTGTTCGGCCTAATCGGAGAAAATAGTCGTGGAGATGCGCAAGTGATACCCATCCTGCCAAATAGCCGATAACCCGCCCATGTTCACACACCGGGGCGACGAACAACAAATGATCAGGGTTTTTCCGGTCGGCCAGGGTTACAGGTCCCGCTGCACATGTCACCGATGCAATGTCTGTCCAATTCCACTCCTGAATCGGACACGGCGTTTCAAGTCGCTCGTCGCTGAGAACCGCGCCTTCCACTGACAACAACATCAAACGGCAATATGTTCCTTCTCCCTTTAACAAGACGGATTTATTGACGTTGTGTAACTGTTTGGAAACAAGATTCAGGCTTCCCCGCAAACCGTAAGTCATGGACATGCCCAAGGCTTTGTTGGCGAAATAGGCCAGCACCTGGGTACTGGATGCCAAGGTCTGCAAGTCTTTTTTGCGCTCAAGGATAAAATAGTTCACGGCAGTGGCCCGACCGACCAGGTCAATTTGCAAGCGACGAATGGCCTCCTCCTGTAGCCGCCGTTGAGACAGGTAATTGGCCCCCAACAGGTATCCGAGGATGCCGATCAGCAATACTGCGGCAAGCCCGAACCTCCACTGTTTATACCATCCCCCAGTCAACCCGGATACTTCCCGTTGATCCGTTCTTTCACTATATAAATTGCTTTTGGCCATGATCTTTCCGCAATCTGCCGGCTCCATGGAAGCCGGCAGGTGTTCTTTGTTCAACGCTCCCGTCAAATCTTGCTACCGCCTAAAAAAGTGAGGGTAATACTCGACTACCGCCGGATAATATTTATTGACCAGCTTCAGATAGGTCCCATCTGCCCGGATGCTGTCGTAAAAAGAATTAAACGCTCTCAGCAATTCGGGACTGCTGCGACGAAAAGCCGCGCCCATTTCCTGCGCTGGTGAAATCGGTCCGACGATAATGATTTCACCCGGCCATTTCTCAAGGGCAATCAGGGCGTCAGGAACATCCAGAATGGCCGCCCCCGCAATACCATTTATGACGGCAGGCGCCAGCTCGTTCAAGTCTCCGTTAAAGAGCAGCGGTTTGGCCCCGGTTTCCTTTAAGTGATATAGGGATGGATCCAGACAGGTACCTTTCTTTCCCAGAACATTCCGTCCGGACAGCAGCGATTTTACGGTGACAATATCTTTGTACACATTGCCGACGGGTTTGATGGGTTTCAGATCGGATCGGGCAGTGGTGATCAGCCAGACCTGGGTGGGAAAGGTCGGTTTGGAAAAAGCAACTACTTTCTGCCGCCAGGGTAAAATGGTAAAACCGCTGGAAATAAGATCGCCGCGTATGGGAGTCGCTTCGGCAAGTTCAACGGCATCCCCGGCAGGTATTGCCCGTCTGCCAATCAGATCGGCGATGACATTTTCCCAAGAGGTCTGAACAAATTGGTATTTTACGCCCAGTTTGGCGGCAAAAAGCTGCATCATTTCAACGGAAAGACCGTCTCCCTTGCCGGTGACAAAACCGGCATAGGGTATCCCCAGATGGCGCAGGACACCCCGGGCCTTCACCTCAGCCAGGTCATCGGACGCAATTACCAGGTTTGCTCCCATCAAGATCAGCAGCGCGGCAACCAGTATTTTTTTCATCATATCCTCCTTTATAATATAGACTTTTACAGACCGATCGGCCCCAAGAATCGTTCCGGTCGGCATACCATAACCTAAAACCGCCTAAATGATGTAATTGCCATCCGCATCAAGGTATACATGAGTGATTCCCGGATGTTTACGTTCCAACTCATTAAGGACGCTGTCACGTCGTTTGATCTTCTGGAGCAAGTCGTCTCTTTCTACTATCAAATCCAGTGATTCCAAGGCACGCCGCAAGGTGACCTTCAAACTGTTGATCTCAACCGGTTTCATGAGAAACTTATAGACCCCGACATCATTGATGGCCTTCATGGCGATATCAACTTCAGACAACGCCGTCAGCATAATGGTGATGATGTGAGGATAATCAAGACGTATTTTTTTCAACAATATCAAACCATCCATTTCCGGCATCTTGTAATCGCTGATCACCAGGCTGATTTCATGGCGTGCCAAAAGCTGAAGCGCAGCGCTGCCGTTGTCTGAAGTGGTGACTTGATACGGTTCCTTGCGGAGAGAGCGGCGCATACTGGACAGAAAGTCGACTTCGTCGTCTACGACGAGAATCGTTCTCGGGTTGATCATAGCGATTTCTCCTCTTTTGTCGGCTTATATATATCTACTCCTTGTGATCTCAAGTATTCAATTCCCATCACTTCATTGGTGATCGATATCCCGCGATTGACCATAAGGGACAATTGCTTGGCCATGTCAATTATTCTTTTAAGATCTGTGGGAAGGCTCTGATACCATTTTTCGTTCATGAGCAAAGTATACGTTCCATACACGTGACCATCCAAAACAATAAATTTCTGAATTTTTTCAAATTTAGGTAGCAAAAAGGTCGCTATCGAATTTTCCTGTCCATCTACAATTCCGGATTCAAGTGCCTCATATACCTGAGATCAGGCAATTGGACTGCTCGCCCTCCCAGGTCAGTTACAATTTTCATATGCAACGGAATTTCCATGGTTCGTATTTTCAAATCTTTCATATCAGCAGGAACATATGAAAGCAATCCCAAGAGATAAAAGCAAAAAAATAAGTATCTTTTCATTTAAGATTCTCCTTGGGCAACCATTAATCGTGTTTTCCAACTGGATGCAATGGTTGACAACCCCTCAGGTACTAAAGTTACGTATACTTGCATCATGTGTAACACCCGCCATGTTCAAGGTTGCTCGCTGTATCTTTGAGATTTTTTGACTTTTCAATACTCCACTATTCTTTCATAAGCATGAAATTTCAAATATTTCAGTGTACAAAAGGT
>CAZKYZ010000244.1:0-6089 GCA_964557055.1 uncultured Desulfobacterales bacterium | reverse complement strand
CTTGTATGCCAATGGGCATCTTTTCGTGGCAGCAGTGAGAATCTTAAACCATTTGAACAGTGCTCCGCCCAAGGTGGAGGACGTGTCTAACCTGTTGAAATTATCTCCGGAAGTCGGGAATCTGATACTCCGCAAGCTGACCCGGGAAGGTATTGTTGAATCGGGGGAGGGGCCCTATGACCAGCGCTTGTTTGTACGCGAGCACGGGAACTTGGAACGGCTGCTGGAAACCGAAGAAAAAAGCGGGTTCGACGAAGCCCTGGAAACATTTAAAAACCGTCGGAAAAACATGGACCGGGAAATTTCCTCCTTTAAAGAAAAACAGGCGGAAAAGCAAAAGAACCTGTTTGCCGATCTTGAAAAACAGATGAAAAAGAAACTGGAGGCGGATTCATGATGCCCATGGCCCGCTTGCATTTTTTTAGGGGGTGATTATAGTTTCCGGTATGAAAACAGAAAACGAAAAGATACCAGATCCAAAGCAGCTAGAGAAAGAAATCGGAGAGTTCCTTTCCAGCAAATTCGGCGGCAATGTGAAGGTGGCATCACCGATTTTTATGACGCAGGCGGCACCGCTGGAGAGTGAACCGGAAAAAACCAGCCCCTCCGGAAAAGATGCCATTTCTTTCGATCTCAAACCGGAAGAGCTGGTCGCTTATCTGGACCAGTACATTATCAAGCAGGGCCATGCCAAAGCGGTTCTGGCAACCAAAATATGTACCCATTTCAACCGGATCAAGCAGGAAAGTGCCCGGGCGGAAGATTTCCCTGAAATGGTGGGCAGGATTAAAAACAACGTTTTGATGATGGGTCCCACCGGTGTCGGTAAAACATACATGATACGTCTGATTGCCAAAAGAATCGGGGTTCCGTTTGTAAAAGGGGATGCCACCAAGTTCTCCGAGACCGGTTATGTGGGCGGAGATGTGGAAGACCTTATCAGAGATTTGGTGCGGGAAGCGGATGATGATATTGAACAGGCCCAATGCGGTATCATCTACATTGATGAGATAGACAAGATCGCTTCCAGCACCACAACGATCGGGGCGGATGTGTCTCGAACCGGCGTTCAGCGGGCGCTTTTAAAACCAATGGAAGAAACGGAAGTGGATCTTAAGGTGGCCCACGATCCGGTATCCATGCTTCAGGAGATGGACCAATACCGCAGGACGGGTAAACGCGACAGGCGCAGTGTCAACACCCGGAATATTCTGTTTATTATGAGTGGTGCCTTCAATGGTCTGGATCGGATCATACGAAAACGCATGGCAGATCAGAATATCGGATTCGGTGCAAATCCGACACCGGTCAACCGGGATCCCGACATCTTCCGCCATATCAAATCCGAGGATCTCACGGAATACGGATTTGAATCGGAGTTTGTGGGACGGCTTCCCATTCGGGCTGTGTTCGAGCACCTGAACGAGGAAGACCTTTTGCAGATACTGCAAAGTCCCAGCAACCCGATTGTTCTGGGAAAAAAACTCGATTTTGCTGCATATGGCATTGATATATGTTTCGGGGAAGAGGCTTTGCGGGTTTTTGCAAAACGGGCTTTTCAGGAAAGAACCGGAGCCAGAGGATTGGTTAGTGCCGTTGAGAATGCCCTGCTTTTGTTTGAGAAACACCTGCCGTCAACGGGTATTCGTAAATTTCCAATAGATAAAGAAGTGGTCGTCCATCCGGAGGCGGCGATGGAAGATCTGCTGGCTGCCGACGAGGAGGAGTTGTCGCGCCGATTCGAAAAGCTCAAGCAAAAAGAGAAGCAATCCATCGTTCAATACCTGGATCGGAACAGCAGTCGACTGGCAGGTGAGTTCAGGCTTTCCCTGACGACTGCCAGAATGGAGATAGCGGCTGAATATTACTGCCGGCATATCGTCGATGTCGATACGGTACTGAAGCGTATTTCCGACTGTTACGATGAAGTCAAAAAGCTGGAGCTCTATTTTTTCAAAGATTACGATTTCAATATCGTTCTGGAGAACGATGCCATCGATTATATCATGGACAAGTTCATCAACAAGAGGGTTGAACCGAAAAAATACTACAAGCAGCTGTCGGTTGAGTTCGAACACGGACTCCGCCTGCTTCGCGAGAAGACCGGCAGCAACCGCTTTTTCATTACAGCGGACGCCCTCGCGTCTCCGGATGTCTATATCAGCGATTTGATCAAAAGGATGATGAATACCAATGAGCCAGGCGCTGATTCCATTAACCCCATGGGTGATCCGCCGGCCGGCTTGCCCATAGATCGGGATTGATCGATCGCCGTAGAACAGATACGGCACGCCTTCGGCACAGCGGCTCTGAAACCTTCCTCAGGGATAACTTCCTGATCCGGATGGTTAGGGGACTTCCTGACGGAACCACAGCGTACACAGAAAACACAGTGCTGACAGCGTTTTTCCCTGGGCTCTCCGAAAATTTGTGCTATCGTTGATTATGTTATAAAAAAAGGAACTTTTTTACAATGATTGGTATCTCCAAACTATACTGCGGCACGGTTGAACCGTCGGACGCGCTGCGCTACGGACGCCACTCGAGCCAATTACCATCCCACCTTCTTCAGTTTTCCAAAGACAAACGACCGGTGGTCGTTTGGAATATTACCCGAAGATGCAACCTGAAATGTATCCATTGCTACGCACACGCCAAAGACATTCCGTTTGAGAACGAATTGTCCACCGGGGAGGGTAAAGCGCTTATTGATGACCTGGCATTATTCGGGGCGCCGGTTATACTGTTTTCCGGCGGTGAGCCGCTGGTGCGAAAAGACCTTCCCGAACTGGCCGAATATGCCGTATCAAAAGGGATGCGGGCCGTGATTTCCACCAACGGCACATTGATTACTGCGGAAAAGGCAAAAATTCTGAAAGATATCGGCCTTTCCTATGTCGGTATCAGCCTGGACGGCATGGAAGGTGTAAACGACCGGTTCAGAGGGGTTCCGGGAGCGTTCAAAAAGGCGCTGGAGGGTATTGAAAACTGCAAAAAGGCGGGCATAAAAGTCGGTTTGCGGTTTACCATCAATCGATACAATGTCGCGGAAATATCCCCGATTTTTGATTTGCTGGAAGAGCGTGATATTCCCAGGGTCTGTTTTTATCACCTCGTTTACGCGGGCAGGGGTTCCTCGCTGGTGGCAGAGGATCTCAATTATGCAGATGCCAGAAAGGCGCTTGACCTTATTCTGGACAGAACCCGCGATCTGCACGACAGGGGTAAACCAAAGGAAGTGCTGACCGTGGACAATCACGCCGACGGCCCGTACCTCTACCTGCGATTGCTGAAAGAAGACCCGGGTCGGGCGGCGGAAGTCCTGGAACTGCTCAAAATGAATGAGGGCAATAGTTCCGGGCGGGGCATCGGTTGCGTAAGCTGGGACGGAGAGGTATATGCAGACCAGTTTTGGCGGCATCATAGCTTCGGCAATGTTCGTCAAAAGCCTTTTTCGGAAATATGGACCGGCGATGAAGATCCGCTGCTGCCCAAACTGAAAAACAAAAAGCAGTATGTCAAAGGGCGCTGTGCTTCCTGCCGGTGGCTCGATATCTGCGGCGGCAATTTCCGGGTGCGGGCCGAAGCGCTAACGGGAGATGTCTGGGCTCCGGATCCGGCCTGCTACCTGACGGACGAGGAAGTTGCCAACACTGGGTAAAACAATGACCGACGAAAAAACTTTACAATGGGGAGTGCAAATATGATTTTTCCAGATTACAGACCGAGACGATTGCGACAGAACAGTGCTTTTCGCAGGATGATTCGGGAAACGGAATTGTCTCTGAATGACCTTATCCTGCCGTTGTTCTGTGTCGGCGGCAAGGATGTCAAAAACCCGATTGCTTCGATGCCCGGGCATTATCATATGTCGGTGAACCACATTGTAGACACAGCCAGAAGAGTTCATGCGTTGGGGATTCCGGCGGTGATTCTTTTTGGGCTTCCCGAAAAAAAAGACCCCCTGGGAACGGGCGCCTACCAGAAGGACGGAATCGTCCAGAAGGCGATCCGCGAGGTGAAAAACAAGGTTCCCGAATTGGCCGTTATTACCGACGTCTGCCTGTGTCAATACACCGACCATGGGCATTGCGGGATTGTCGAGGGGCAACAGGTGGATAATGATGCGTCTTTGGACCTGATTGCCAGAACAGCCCTGTCCCACGCCAAGGCCGGGGCGGATATGGTGGCACCGTCCGACATGATGGATGGACGCGTAGCGGAAATCAGGGGCGTTCTTGACGAAAACGAGTTTTCGCACATCCCGATTATGTCCTATGCCGCCAAGTACTGCTCCTCTTATTACGGACCATTCCGCCAGGCGGCGGAATCCGCTCCTCAGTTTGGTGATCGCAGAACCTATCAAATGGACCCCGCCAATGCCCTGGAGGCCATCCGGGAAGTCAGCATGGATATCGAGGAGGGGGCTGACATCATAATGATTAAGCCGGCTCTAGCTTACCTGGATATCATCTACAGGGTCCGCCAGGAGATCGACCTTCCCGTGGCGGCTTACAACGTATCCGGCGAATATTCCATGATCCGTGCTGCCGAAAAAATGGGGTGGATTGACGGCAGCCGCGTGATGATGGAAACCCTGACGAGTATCAAACGGGCGGGGGCGGATATGATCCTGACCTATTTTGCCGAAGATGCCGCTAAATTGATTCATAAGGCTGGATAAGATTTTTGCCCGACGGTACACCCAAAAAGCAGGGCCGCTTAGCACCTAAGTGCCGCCATTGGTAAATGCAGTAACGTAAAATATGACCACCGAGGGCACAGAGAAAAATGGAGTATGACATTGGATAAACATGGAAATCATGGAATCTCCCATGCGCATATGAAAATGGCCGACCACCCGGAAGGGGAGCAAGAAGGCGCTTCCCTGCGACTGGTTGCCTGGGAAATTACGCGAAACTGCAACCTTTCCTGCCTGCATTGCAGGGCATCGGCGACCCTGGGGCCTTACAGTGGTGAACTGGACACTCCGTCCGCTTTCAAATTGCTGGATGAAATCGTTCAGGTTGGGAAACCGATTGTTATTTTAACCGGCGGGGAGCCCCTGTTGCGAGCGGATATATTTGATGTGGCCCGTTACGGCACTGACAAGGGTTTCCGTATGGTCATGGCCGTCAACGGGACGCTGATTACCAAAGAATATGCCGCGGGAATGGCGGCAGCGGGGATCGAGAGGATCAGTATCAGCCTGGACGGATCCAGCCGGGAAAAGCATGATCGCTTCCGGGGGGTCGAAGGCGCTTTTGACGGGGCATTGCAGGGAATCCGGCATGCCCGTAATGCGGGGATTGACTTTCAGATCAACACGACAATCACCAAATCGAACCTGGGTGAAATTCAGAAGATCCAGGATCTTGCAGTAAGCCTCGGGGCCGTAGCCCACCACATTTTTCTACTGGTTCCCACGGGAAGGGGTAAATATCTCCTCGACCAGGAAATCAACGCTATGCAGTATGAGGAAACGCTCAACTGGTTCTATGATCAGCGGGAACTGGCACCTCTCCAGCTAAAAGCAACCTGTGCCCCCCATTATTATCGTATTTTACGTCAAAGAGCCCGGGAAGAGGGGCGCAAAGTGACCTTTCAGAGCCATGGTCTTGATGCCGTAACCCGGGGATGTCTGGGCGGCGTCGGTTTCTGCTTTATATCCCATACGGGGATCGTACAACCATGCGGGTTCCTGGAACTAAACTGCGGAGACATCACCCGGCAATCTTTTGTGGACGTATGGGAGCGGTCCGAGATTTTTACTTCGCTTCGGGATTACGACCAGCTCAAAGGAAAATGCGGTGTCTGCGAATATCGCAAGGTGTGCGGCGGCTGCCGTGCCCGGGCTCACGAGGCAACGGGCGATTATCTGGCGGAAGAGCCCCTCTGCAGCTACCAGCCGGAAAAGATGGCAAAAAAACGACCAAACCCCTCCAATTCACCGGCGGTAAAATCCTGATCAGCGCTTTGACTTCTCTTCGCCATGGTTTTACCCTATAGTTGCATAAAAAACATGGCGAAGAGAGTTAAGGTGTCTAAAAATATGGTAAAAACAGAACATTTGCAACCCGATCAGGACT
>CAZKYZ010000243.1:0-6090 GCA_964557055.1 uncultured Desulfobacterales bacterium | reverse complement strand
GCACCACAACAGGCACTTGCTTCGCGGCGCCTCCGGTTTCAAAATCGCTCAGGCCTTGCTCCGAACCAAAATCTACCATTTTTGGATGGACACTAGATAATTTTTTTTTCGGTTAACGATCTGATTTCCTGTTCCGTATAACCCAGTTCCTTCAATACCGCCGCGGTGCTTTCGCCGAATTTTACCGGCGGGGTTCTGATGCTGCCGGGCGTTTCGCTCAGTTTTACCGGGACGCCGATGGCGGTTTCGCCGTTTGGCATGTCAACGATCATTTCCCGTTCCCGAAAGAGGGGATCCTGGATAACTTCTGAAAGCGTCTGTACTTTTCCCCAACAGATCTCGAGGCAGTCCAGCTCTTTTTCCCACCGGGCCATTGTTTTTTCTTTGAATGCCGACTTTACAAAAGAAAGGATTTCATCCCGGCGGTTTTCGTCATACTGGAGCGGGGCATAATCGGGTGCCTGGAGATGTTCGCACAGGGTTTTCCAGAAACGGTATTCCACTGCACCGATGGAGATATAGCCGCCGTCCTTGGTTTCGTAGGTGTTGTAGCAGGCGTAGCGGTGGGAAAGCATGGCGTTTCCGCGCTGCAGGTCCTGTCCGGTCAATTGCTTAAAAAAGAGGGCCACCGGCAGCATCCCCACCATGCCGTCTGTCATGGATATATCGATGTACTGTCCCTTCCCGGTTTTCTCCCGCGCGATCAGGGCCATCAGAATTCCGATGGCGGCGTTCATACCGCCACCGGCGATGTCGGCGATCTGGATTCCCGGAATGGAAGGCGGTCTGTCCGGTTCGCCGATGATATCGAGTACCCCCGAAAAACTTAAATAATTCACATCATGACCAACCCTGTCCCGGAAGGCACCGGTTTGGCCATAACCGGTTATTGAGCAGTAAATAATTCGAGGGTTGACACGACGAACGGTTTCATAGTCCACACCCAGGCGATTTACGACACCGGGCCGAAAGCCTTCCAGTACGACGTCGGCATCTTTTACCAACCGGTAAAAGATTTTTTTGCCCTCATCGGCTTTAAGGTCCAGGGATATATGTTCCTTGTTACGATTGACGGTGGACAGGAAAAGTCCGTCGGATACGAAACGCCTGTCTTCAATGGCAATGACGCGTGCGCCGTGATCGGCCAGAATCATGGAACAGTAAGGCCCTGGAAGAAGTCGCGACAGGTCGATAACCTTGATTCCCGTTAATGCTCCGGATGTGGGCATGGTTCCTCCGAAAATTGGATTGTCCTGCGAAAAGCCATTTCATGTGTCGATTCAACCGCTTTTTTCATCAAGCAGCCAATCTATACAGGCAGGCTCCGAATTAGTCAATGCGTCCCTCCGTCGGTATGCTTTTGATCTTGACGGATCGAGTATTGTTGTATACATTCTAGTCCAGTTCGAATTTTCTAGACGCATTCGACGGAAGTGGTCAATTACCGTTTTATCAAACCGTTTCAGTTATATTTCTCCCGTTATCTACAGTCAGCCTATAGGAATGTTTATTCCCGGAGGGGGTCCTTCCGGAAGAATCAGATATTGTTGGGAACAACAGGATTTCATCGGTTATCAAATGCAGAAGGGGATATAAACCGAAAGTCTATTTGGGGAGGGAAAAATGGGAAACGAGAAAATTTGGGTTAAATCGTATGACCCGGGAATCAAAGATCTGGATCCGAGCTTATGGGAAATCAGTTATGTCGATGCCGTCAACAAAACCTTCGAAGAGTTTCCCCAAAAAACCGCGTTGGCTTTCATGGGGGTCGAAATCAGTTTTGCCGATCTGGATGTTTACGCCAACCGGTTTGCCAACATGCTGCTGGAAAACGGCTTTAAAAAGGGTGACGTGGTCGGGATCAACCTTCCCAATATACCCGAATACGTTGTTGCCTGGCTGGGAACCATGCGGGCAGGCTGTGTCGTATCGGGCGTATCGCCGCTGTTGTCGGCCAGTGAAATGGAATACCAGCTCAAAGATTCGGATGCACGCGGACTGGTTACCCTGGATGCTATTTATGCCGGGCGCCTGGTGGGTATTGCCGGCAACCTCCCGAACCTGAAACTGGTGGTGGCCGCCAGTGTGGGCGGCTTTCTTCCGGGGTTGAAGCGGTTTTTGGGAAAACTGCTGGGGAAAATCCCCAAAGGCAAGGTGGAGCCGCTATCCGGCAAGACGACTTACCGGATGGAGGAGGTCATTAAAAGCAGCCGATTCCCTGCGAATCTTCCGAACATTGATATTACCCCGGACGACATCGCATACCTCCAATACACCGGGGGCACGACGGGCGATCCCAAGGGGGCTCAGCTCAGTCACCGCAATGCGGTTTCCGACCTGCTTATTACCCAGTCCTGGATGGGTTGGAAAAAGGGAGAGGGGTTGGCATTATCCGGCTTTCCCTTCTTTCATATCGCCGGGCTGTTTTTCAACGCCAACTGTATCTTTGTGGGTTGGACCCAGGTGCTGATACCGAATCCCCGGGATACGGACCACATCTGCCGGGAGATTGACAAATACAGACCTTCCAGCCTTGTCAATGTGCCATCTCTCTTCCAGTTGTTGATTGCCAACCCCAAGTTCAGTGAACTGGATCACTCCAATTTAAAGGAGTGCATCTGTGCGGCGGCACCGTTTCCGGAGGAGAGCCAGAAGGATCTCGAAAAGATCGTCGGGGCGGGCAAACTGGTGGAAGTGTATGGTATGACCGAGACTGCCCCGCTGACCACCATGAATCCCGCTAAGGGCACCAAAAAATTAGGTTCCATCGGTTTGCCCCTGATTAATACAGACATCAAACTGGTGGATCCGGAAACCGGCGCAGAAGTCAATCATGGTGAGCCGGGAGAAATTTGCGCCAAAGGCCCCCAGGTGATGATCGGTTATTACAAAAAACCGGAGGAAACAGCCAATGCTATCGATGCGGACGGGTACATGCATACCGGTGATGTGGCTGTCATGGACGACGAGGGGTATCTGCGCCTGGTGGATCGGACCAAGGATATGATTATCGTGGGCGGTTTCAAAGTGTTTTCCAAGAAGGTGGAGGAGATTCTCACCGAGCACCCGGCTGTGGAAATGATTGCCCTGGTCGGTGTTCCCAATCCGAAACGGCCGGGATCCGAATTGGTGAAAGCGTTTATGACGGTAACACCCGGATACGAAGTGGATGATGAAGATACCCTTAAGAGCGAACTCACTGCGTTTGCCAAAGAGCGGCTATCCCCTTACGAAATACCCAAAGTCTTTGATATCCGCAAGGAACTGCCCCAGACAGCCGTGGGCAAGCTGGATAAGAAAGTCCTCCGTCGGGAGGCACAGGAGGCGTGACCCGGATTTATGCGGTGGCGGATGTACATGGGAAAAAACGCCGGATAGAGGCCGTTGCCGCGAATGTCATCACCTATAAGCCGGATGTGCTCGTTTTGGCCGGGGACATCACCGGTCTGTTTAATACCCGAGGGGTGCTGGAACAATTCGCCGGTTTGTGCGGGCGGGTGTTTTTTGTGCGCGGCAATTCGGATAGAAGCATCGTCGAAAAGCGGTTGCAGGCGATAGACGGGATCGTATCGCTGCACCTGCGGCAACACGAATACAACGGTATTCTATTTTCCGGGCTGGGGGGGACCATACCGGTCCCCTTCCGGTCCCGCATCGCCTTTGGTGAGAAACAGCTTTTTCAGCAGCTCCCGATGGTGGATCAGCACCCTTCTGTTTTCGTGGCGCATCCCCCGCCGTGGAAGGTACTGGACGAAGTGGCGGGGAAATTTCATGCCGGCTGCCGCCGGTTTCGGGAATACATTCTGCAGCACCAGCCTGACCTGGTGTTGTGCGGCCATATCCACGAAAGGCCGGGAAGGGCTTTTTTGGGAGAAACCGTGGTGGTTAACTGCAGTGTGGGCAAAACCGGCAATGGGGCTGTTGTCGATATCTCCGCTGAGGGTAATACGACGGTTTCACTGATATAGCCCTTGTTACGCCTATTCGGAGGAGACGGTGTCGCTGAATTTCGTGCCGCACTCTTTGCAGCGGCCGTCGGGACCGATAACACCGATGCAGCTTTCGTCAACGCACAATTTCCGGTTTTCCCAGTCCGCGTCTTCAACGGGTTCGTCTTCCGCCGCCTGATCATCATCCATGGCTGAATCATCTTCCATCAAAGATTCGTCAGCGGTATCGACCGCCGTTTCTGCAACAGCTTCGTGCTGCTCCCCGGCGACGGGAGCATCGGTATCCCGTTTGCCGCACTCTTTGCAGCAACCGTCCGGGCCGATCACCCCGATACAGCTTTCGTCGGCGCACAGTCTGCGGTTTTCCCAGTCCGCATCAAATTCATCAATTCTGTTATTGGTCTCTTCGGTCATTATTTTTGTTCCACTTAATTGGGGTAAGATTCCTGGAAAATAACCTGCTGAACAGGTTCCCTGTCCTTGATCCGTTTGGCAATTTCTTTTTGCAGCCCCTTATCCCGGATCGGTTCGATTTCTGAGAGCGTGCTGCCGCCGGCATCCTTTTTAAAGGCATTGTTCAATAAAAAACCGGGAACGAGGGCATAACCGCAGCCGCCTGTACCGCAGCAAGTAGTGTCGTATGCCGCGCAGCCGATGAAGTAGAGCAACTCCCTGTCTTTATACAACAGCCTTTTTTCGGCGGCGATAATATAATGCCCGCCGATGGCCGTTATTTTTTTTCCGATCTCCGGATGGGTGTATAGCATTTTTTTTAAAATGTAAAAATCGTTTTTATTGCGCCATATTTCCGTTTATTCAAGTTGACGGTGATCATTTTTTCGTAGTCTTCCAAGGAAAAACGATGCGTGACCATATCATCAACGGTGATCTTTTTCTGGTTTATCTTTTCGATGGCTACATCGAAAACGTGCTGATTTCCAACATCGGTATGGACGAAACCATAGCAGAAGACGCCCCGCATGGTTTGCCCTTTGAGCCACAAAGGAGTTAGGTCCAGTTTCACGTCATGGCCGATTCCCACTACGCTTAGCACGCCGCAGGAGGACATGCAGCGCATCGCCAAATTCAAGGTGCGGGTATTGCCGACGACATCGAATACCCGGTTGAAGCCGCCCATCAGGATTTTTTTGCCTTTTAAAGGTTTGTGAACCGTTGCTCCGGTAATTTCTGCGGATTTAACAAACAAATTCCTGCCGTGTAAAAGGTGATCCGCCCCTGATTTCTGGGCAAGTTCGGCTGCTGTAGTGGACGAACGCGTGAGAACGGTTATCGCGCAGCCGATATCCAGGCCGCGGATAGCCCGTACGATAAGGTTTCCGATAACGCCGCCACCGATGACGAGTACATGTTCACCTTTTTGGGGCCGGTTGTCGAAAACCGCCTGAAGCGCCACGGCCAGTGGTTCGATCATAACGGCCGAGTCCATCGACATTTCTCTTGTGCGAAAAACCTGGCTCTCATGGGCTACGAAATAAGGAGCAAACCCGCCCCCGGTATCCCTGCAGATTCCTGTAAACATGCCTGGGGCCAATTCTCCTGATGCGTAGTTGGCGCAGTGGCCAACCCTGCCGGCCGCACAAGCCGGGCAAGGCGGTTGAATTTCCCGGGCACTGCAATTCAGGTGCGGTGCGATCGTTACCGCATCGCCTTCGGAAACCCGTTGAACTTTGTTGCCGGTTTCCACTACCTTCCCGCATATTTCGTGGCCGAGCACACAGGGAAATGATGTGAAGGGGCTGGCAGAGGGGGAGTCCTTTAGGAAAACCAGATTCAGATCGCTGGCACAGATACCGCAATAGCCGGTCTGGATTTTTACCCAGTTTGGTGAGGGGAGCTTCGGCTCGGGAATGTCCTTTAGCCGCAATGTCGCCAATTTTCCACGATAGAAAAGTTTTTTGTTGAAACGGCCGGCGATTTTAAGTGCCGCCCATTGGGCGGTGTTTACCGAAAACAAAAGTGCCTGCATGATTCGTTCCTTTACCGGTTATCTGCAAATGGCGTCATGGTGTGACGATCGATATCAGTTGGGGGCGTTTATGGATCGATTCCCGGTGATTTTCCGCACGAAAAAAACATTTTAGACGGCCCTTCAACAGGACTCTATTTTTGAATGGATCCG
>CAZKYZ010000242.1:0-6097 GCA_964557055.1 uncultured Desulfobacterales bacterium | reverse complement strand
ACTCCATGGTGCAACGATTTTCGTTCCCCGAAAAGCAAAGATTCAATAACATATCTTGTCTGACGGCAAAAATACGAACAGTTTTACATTTCTCATTTATTGTGTCGATAATTCTGATATATTGGGCTCATTTCCATTACCTTCAAAGGTCAGGTGACTCATGATCAAACGCATGATTAAATTTTTCGTGTTGCTGTTTGTTATTTTTCTGATCGGTTACGGCATTCATTATTTCAGGCATACCGAACCCATAGAAGTGGCCGTCAAAGCAGTTACCCTCGGTACGGTGGAGCGAACGGTCGCCAACACACGGGCAGGAACCGTAAAGGCCTGTCTCCGGGCCAAGCTTTCGCCCAGCATTGGCGGGCAGATTGCCAAACTGCCCATAAAAGAGGGGGACACGGTTCAGAAAGGGCAGTTGTTACTGGAACTCTGGAACAAGGACCTGGTAGCCCAGGTAACTTTTGCAGCGCATGAAATAGCCGCGGCCCGCTATCATGTCGGATCCATCTGTGCACGAGCGGATGTGGCCCGGCGAAATTCCGATCGCCTTTCAGGATTGATCAAGGAGAACATTGGAACCCAGGAAAGCACGGATAACGCCGAGACCGAAGCCATGGCGTTGAAAAAAGAGTGCCTGGGAGCCAAAGTCGAGGTGCAGGTTCGGGAAGCACGGCTGGAAACCATGCGGGCCAACCTGGAACGCACCCTTTTAACAGCGCCGTTCGAGGGGGTCGTTGCCAAGATTAACGGAGAATTGTTCGAGTATGTAACCCCATCCCCCGTAGGAATTGCCACGCCGCCCGTAATCGATATTATCGGCCGCGATTGTTTTTATGTTATTGCACCCATCGATGAAGTAGACGCTGCCGCTATCCGTATCAAAATGCACGCACGCATCACCATGGACGCCTTCGGTATACGCCGGTTCGAAGGCCGGGTGAGGAGAATCGCCGACTATGTGCTCGACATCGAGAAACAGGCCCGTACGGTGGAAGTGGAAGTAGCCTTCACCGACCCTTTGGATATCAAGCAACTGCTGGCAGGCTACAGTGCCGACATCGAGGTGATTCTGGAGATTCGTGAAAATGTTGTACGCGTTCCCACCGAAGCGATCATGGATGGCCGGCGGGTATATGTGTACCTGACGGCTGAAAGAAAGATTGCGGTACGCGAAATCCGCACGGGGTTGTCAAACTGGGACTGGACAGAGGTAATCGAGGGGTTGTCGCCCCAGGAACAGGTCGTGGTGAACGTGGATAAACCAGGTCTCGCAGACGGTGTTCCTGCTGTTCTTTTAAAGGAGGCTTCGTGACAGTCATCAAACTTGAAAATATCCAGCGCCGCTTTCAAGTGGGTGACGAGATCGTCCATGCACTGCGCAATATTACGCTTTCCATAACCGGCGGAGAGTATATTTCCATCATGGGCCCGTCCGGGTCGGGGAAGTCGACGCTCCTGAACATCCTGGGGCTTTTGGACCGTCCCAACGAGGGTGTCTATCAGTTTGAAGATATGGACATAACCGGACTGAGCGAATTGCAGCAGGCCCGGGTCCGTCGTCACAAGATCGGATTCGTCTTTCAGTTTTTCCATCTTATTCCAAGGCTTACAGCTGCTGAAAATGTCGAACTGCCCTTGATTCTGGCCGGGGAGGATCGCGGCAAACGCAGGAAAAAGGTGAATGAAACCCTGGCCAAGGTTGGGTTGTCCGAGCGGGCCAACCATCGACCGGACCAGCTTTCCGGCGGGCAGCGGCAGCGGGTGGCCATTGCCCGGGCCACCATTATGAACCCGGCGGTTATTCTGGCGGACGAACCTACCGGTAACCTGGACCGGGCTTCCGGGAACGATGTCATTAAGACCATTGAAGACCTCAACGGCAATGGCATGACGGTATTGATGGTCACGCATGACCCGGAACTGGGTGATCGTGCCCGGCGCAGGATTCAGATGGTGGACGGCCGGATTGTCTCGGACAAGGGAGGGCCGGAATGAAGATCCGGGATCTCATCCGGTTTTGCTATCGTGCGCTGTCCGGTTATCCGCTTCGCACCGGTCTGATGCTGCTGGCCATGGCCATGGGTGTCGGTTCCGTTGTCGTGCTGACGGCTTTGGGTGAGGGTGCCCGGCAATACGTGGCCGGCCAGTTCACATCCCTCGGGACGCACATATTGATCGTTCTGCCGGGACGCAACGAGACCACCGGCGGCCCGCCGCCGATGATGGGGGAAACCCCCCGGGATTTGACCATAGAAGATGCCATGGCCTTGAAAAGAAGCAGCTTCGTTCACCGTATGGCGCCTATCATGGTGGGTTCGGCACCCGTGGCCTATGCAGGGCTTGAACGGGAAGTGACGATCCTGGGCACCACGGCCGAACTGTTTGACATTCGGGAACTTTCCATGGCGCAGGGACGCTTCCTCCCCCAGGGTGATGCCATGCTGTCGGAAGCGGTTTGCGTGGTGGGCTACAAGATCAAGACCGAATTGTTCGGCAATGCCTCTCCTTTGGGTCGTTTCATCCGCATTGGTGAGCGGCGCTTTCGCGTTATTGGCGTACTGGCTAAAAAAGGGCAGTCCCTGGGAGTCGACATGAGCGATGTTGTGGTGATTACGGTTGCATCGGCGGAAGCGCTGTTCAACCGGTCATCCCTTTTTCGCATCCTGGTTCAGGCAAGGGGCCGAGAAGCCATCGGGCGTGCCAAGGAAGCCCTTCTTGAAATCATCCGCGATCGTCATGACGGTGAAGACGATGTGACCGTTGTCACCCAGGATGCACTGCTGGCAACGTTTGACCGCATTTTTGTAACCCTGACACTGGCTGTGGGCGGTATCGCAGCCATCAGTCTGGTGGTGGCGGGCATTTTGATCATGAATGTAATGTTGATTGCCGTCTCCCAGCGTACCGCTGAAATCGGACTTTTAAAAGCGATTGGCGCGTCGGGCCGTCAGATTCTGAAGCTTTTTTTGGCGGAATCGGCCTTCCTTTCGATTGTGGGGGCGGCCGGCGGACTGGCCCTGGCGGCCGGCGGGTGTCTGCTCATACAGCGTATTTTTCCGGATTTTCCGGTAACGGCCCCCCCATGGTCGCCGATTGCGGCTGTGAGCGTAGCGATTTTCAATGGATTGATTTTCGGTGTTTTGCCTGCTCGAAAAGCAGCCCGAATGGATCCGGTTGCGGCCTTATCGGGTCGCTGAGAAAGGTTTGGAACATGTTTTTCCGTGATGCCGTAACGCTTTCTGTGAAAAGCATTGCAACCCAGCGCATGCGAAGTTTTCTTACCGCTCTGGGTATTGCGATCGGTATTGCGGCAGTCGTATTGCTGACATCCCTGGGAGAGGGGGTTCACCGATTCGTGCTGGCCGAGTTCACCCAGTTCGGCACCAATCTTATCGGTATTACGCCGGGTAAAACTTCTACACACGGCATGTCGGGTGCTGTCATCAGCAATGTCCGGCCTCTGAGTTTGAGTGACGCCCTGGCGCTCGCCAGGTTGTCGAGGGTGCTCGCCACAGTACCGGTGGTGCAGGGGAATGCAGCCGTTGAATACGTATCCAAAAGCCGCCGGACCTATATTTTCGGAGTGGGCGCTTCGGCACCTGTTGTTTGGGGACTGAAGGTTGCTCAAGGCCGATTCATGCCGGATGACGATCCGCGCACGGCCAGGGCTTTTGCGGTGCTTGGGAGTAAGGTCAAAGATGAACTTTTCGGATCCGAAAATCCGCTGGGACGACGCGTCCGCATCGGCAGTGAGCGCTACCGGGTACTCGGCGTGATGGCTTCAAAGGGCCAGATGCTCGGGTTTGATCTGGATGACGCCGTATATATCCCGGCGGGGCGGGCCATGGCGCTTTTTAACCGGGAAAGCCTGATGGAAATCGATATTTTGTATGCTGCCGGAAGTGACGGGGACCAGGTCGCCCATCGCGCAAAAGAATTGCTGATTGCCAGGCACGGGACCGAAGATTTTACCATTGTGACACAGACCCAGATGCTGGAGGTGCTTGGGTCGGTGCTCAATATTCTCACCGTTGCCGTGGGGGCTCTTGGCGGCATTTCACTGCTTGTCGGAGGGGTGGGGATTCTGACCATTATGCTCATTGCGGTCCGGGAGCGTACATCGGAAATAGGCCTTTTACGGGCACTGGGTGCCGGGCGGCGACAGATCATGGTCCTTTTTATGGGGGAAGCTATTGTACTTTCCAGCATCGGAGGGCTTGCCGGCCTGATATTGGGCGCCGGCGGGGCCTGGCTTCTGGGAAAAGTAGTGCCCGCCCTGCCAACGCATACTCCCCTGATCTATGTACTGTTCGCCGAAGCGCTGGCGGTGATGATCGGGCTTTTGGCCGGCGTGCTACCCGCCTATCACGCCTCGGGACTCGACCCGGTGGAGGCACTGCGTGCCGAATAGCCTTGCCGGCCTATCGGGGGCAGTATATGGCAAAACACCGTTATTTCAGAGATCGAAATGCCAATTTTTGACACTTGCTTTTTTGTTTAAAACAGTATCGATTTATTCATTATGCGCCTCACTACCGCACTATTCAGCCCGATCCATATCGGCGGCCGCCGTTTAAAAAACCGGCTGGTGGGGCTGCCCGTCTATACGGGTTACGCGCATCCGGGCGGCAGGGTAAGCAAACTGTTGATCGATCATTATACCCGGCTCTCCAGATCGGGTGCAGCCATGATCGTGGTGGCCAATGCGGCTGTTTCCGAAAACGGTATCGTTTCAGCGCATAACCTTCGTATTGACCGGGATGATGCCATCCCCGGCCTTGCAAGGCTGGCGAAAACGATTCAAACAAACGGTTCTCTGGCCTGTTTGCAGCTCAATCACGCGGGACGTTTTGCCAAAACCGAAAAACCGCTTCTCCCGTATGCGCCGGATCCTTCCAACCTGGCTTTTCATATCGCTTCGCTGCGTAGCTTCATGAACTTTTTTCCCCTCGAAAGAAGATTCAGCTTGACACGCCGCCTCATAAAAATGGCCGGATCATGGACGCGGGCCATGACTGCGGAAGAAAAGGAAAAGACGATCGACGCATTCGGCCTGGCCGCATCCCGGGCTTGCGAGGCAGGGTTCGATATGATCGAGATCCATGGTGCCGGCGGGTATCTGCTGTGTCAGTTCCTGTCGTCATTTACCAACAGGATTCGATTTGATTGTGCCCTGGATTTTGATCAAAGGACCGTTTTTCCGCTGGATGTATTCCGGAAAATCAAAAGTCGGGTGCCGGATGCTTTTCCGGTGGGGTTCCGGTTGATTACAAGAGAATGGGTACCGGAAGGAATCGATCTTTCCGAAGCGATTTCGTTTGCCGAATTATTAGAAAAGGAGGGTATCGCCTACATTTCGGCTTCCGCGGCGACCTATAATTCCATTCTTTCTCCGGCAGTCCGGGAAAAAATGGCCAAACCGGGCTATCTTAAAAACGACGTCGCCGAACTCACCAGGCGCGTGCGGATCCCCACCATTATTTCCGGCAGGATCGCCAATCCGGGTCTGGCCGAAAAATTGGTTACCGAAGGTGTTGCCAGCCTCATCGGACTCGGTCGAACATTGAGAGCCGACCCGGAATGGCTGACCAAGGCAGAAAAGCCGAAGCCTACAATTAAAACCTGCATCAATTGCAATTACTGTTTAAAGAGAGTCGTCCTGGACCAGGGATTCAGCTGCCGGAGATGGCCGCAGCATGTTCAGGAAAAAACCGATCTCGAAATCAAACTCTTGAGCCGCAACTATCAAGGCCTGCTTGTGGCTGCCAACACAACAGATCTGAAAATGTTTCAAAAGGCTCTTCCGCACCTTCTCCCGGAACCTCAAAAACTGAAAACGGTGATTTCTCCAACTTTTCTCATGCTGACTACCCATGAAAAGAGTCCTGATTTCAATGTTAAAATAGAAATCTTTTGTAGGAAAGCGGAACGAATGTTTAGTCAGGCGGGGTTCAAAGACGCCCAGGTGCAAACCATCGTTCGAAAAACCGAGATGTCATATGACCGTGAGGTATACCGACAGGCGCGAGAGGGAAATCACGGTCTGATATTTGTTCCCCGTAATATTGAGGAGCCCTGGCGCAGCAAGGTAGCC